>NZ_JBECOT010000150.1:0-1021 GCF_040104395.1 Pseudoalteromonas sp. BZA4 | reverse complement strand
CAGGCTGTTTGTAACCTAGGCACTTTCTAGGTCTGGCGTTTAGCGCACGTTCTATATCGGCCACCTGCTTATCCGTTACCGTTCTTAAATCCGTGCCTTTGCGTATGTACTGGCGCAGTAAACCGTTGAAGTTTTCATTCAATCCGCGCTCCCATGAGGAATACGGATTCGCAAAATAAATATCAGTGTTGAGCTTATCTGCAACTAGCTCGTGGTCACAGAACTCGCTGCCATTATCAGCGGTTATCGTATGCACATGACGGCGATATCGCCACAGCATGCCTATCATGGCTCTGCTTACGTCTGCCGCGCTCTTTGCTGGCACTTTACGTATTAAATAAAGCTTGCTTTGGCGTTCAACTAGGCTGACTATGGCACCCGTTCCATGCTTACCCAGTACGGTATCAGCTTCCCAGTCACCGAACCGTCTTTTCTTGTCAACAATCGCTGGGCGGTGCTCAATGCCCACTCGGTTCGGGATAATGACACGCTTCGCACGACGACCTTTGCGATATCGTCGATGGCCTTGTCGTAAGTGCCTAAACAACTTGCCGCCACTCAATTTATCCCGTTGCACATAACCGTAAATCCATGCATGACTCACTGAAAGCCCAATAATCCGGCCCACGCCTGCAATTTGCTCGGGACTCCACTTTTGTTTTAATCCGAACTCAACAAAGGTGATGGTCAGCTTAGATAGACACGACTTTGCGGCTTGAACGCGCCTTTTGAGTGTCTTTGCCTGGGCGACTTCGGGTAGATAGTGATTTTCCCGGATCCTATTTCGTCTGATTTCTCGGCTAATGGTGCTATGACTGACTTTCAGGCGTTTGCCTATCTCACGATAACTAAAGCCCTCGCGTAAGTAGGCTTCTATCTGGTATCTTTGTCCTGCGATCAACTGCTTGTAACTCATGGTAAATGCTTCTGTTTGTTTGGCGACGATAGAGTACCACCAACAGGCAGTTGATCTCTTCTCACCGTTTAACCATGAGTGGTGCACTTATTATCTGAATTCGGG
>NZ_JBECOT010000149.1:0-1046 GCF_040104395.1 Pseudoalteromonas sp. BZA4 | reverse complement strand
TCTTCCACAAGTTCAAGGTGGCTAAATAACGACATAATTAACAAGTAGATAGTGACAATGTGGGCGTTATTAGATCAGAAAAGAGGCGGATGTTAAAGCCTTTTTACAAAGTGCGATCCCGCCGTGAGTTTCCGAGGAATAAGTTTTTAAATTATCTAGACGTGCCGTTGAACTAGCTTCTCCTCCTGACACATAATGTATTGATGAATCAGTTCTATTATCCGTATAGTTGAACTCAACCTTTTGAAGTCCACTCTCAGTTATAGAATCAGAGGTGTAATTAATTGATGTCAACAACTTCTCGCCTACCCCAAACTGCTCATACTCATAATGAATGTAGTTCTTAGCAGTTGCATCATGTTGATATTGGATTAACCATGAATAAGCCGCTGTTTTTCCACCGTGCACTAACCGTGATTTAGTCTCCTCTCCAAAGTAACCAACGCGACCATTCTTATACTCCACTTTAAACCAAGTTGAACTGCTGTTTAATGAGCCACTTTGCGTTACACGCACAAAACTATCAATTTCTGTACGGTATTGGGTGCCTGAGTTACCATATGTACCCGACGTTGCTATAAGTCTTTGCCCATCAAAACATAAACGGTCATTGCTATTGTATTGTGGGTTTTGGGTAAAGCCATCTTGCGCAAAGGTGGCAGCACAACGAGTAATACTAGAACCCGCAGACAGTGACCAACCAACACCAGCAATACCATTGCCACTTTTTGAAGAATAATTTAATGATACATTAGGCTGCATACCGGCACGGCCTGGCGGGAGTTCAATTGGAATGTGATACGTCGCTGCTCCACCACTCACACCCGCTTGTCCCTTAATTGTGCCTATATTATCAACTATTGGTTTACTGACTTCATTAAACCCAGCTTGATTTGTAGGGGTGCTTGTTGTTACAGAAGCGGCGTTGTTTCCTAAAAGTTTGAACTATCTTGCCAGCCTGTGATCAGATCATCTATATCCTACTAGCCCGTGCAACAACAATGAGCAAAATCACAAACTGGTCTCACTATAATCAAGCCCTCGTT
>NZ_JBECOT010000148.1:0-1123 GCF_040104395.1 Pseudoalteromonas sp. BZA4 | reverse complement strand
TATAAGCTATAAGCTATAAGCTATAAGCTATAAGCTATAAGCTATAAGCTATAAGCTATAAGCTATAAGCTATAAGCTATAAGCTATAAGCTATAAGCTATAAGCTATAAGCTATAAGCTATAAGCTCAGCATCAATACCTGACCTTTTTGGTCAAGTATTGAGTACATTTTAATTACCTGAGTAATTTAGTCAAGTATTATGATGAATAAAGCTTATAACCTAAACTTATTTAATAGACTTATTAATAGAGGTAAGAATACCGCGTAAGATGTTCATCTCAGCTTCTTCTGGACGCGCGCGGTTGAATAAGCGACGTAGTTTAGTCATCACCATGCCAGGGTGTTGCTTGATGATAAAACCTGTGTCGTTTAGCGTTTGCTCTAAATGCTCGTAGAACAGCTCAGTTTGCTTCGCATTTGGGTAGGTTGCTTCGTCTTCTTCTTGTACTTTTGGCTGTTTATATAAATATGCCATACGTGTTTCGTAACACAGTGTTTGCACGGCCATTGCTAGATTTAGTGAGCTGTATTCAGGGTTGGCAGGAATACATACGTGGTAGTTACATTGTTGTAGTTCTTCGTTCGTTAAACCACTATTTTCACGACCAAACACGAGTGCAACAGGGCCATGTTCAGCCTCAGCCACTAACTTTTCACCACATTCACGCGGCTCAACCATAGGCCAAGATAAAGTACGTGAGCGTGCGCTGGTACCAATTGTTAAGCCACAATCAGCAATCGCATCTGCCAGTGTATCAACAACTACTGTTTTACCTAAAACATCAGTTGCACCGGCTGCAAGGGCACTCGCATGACTGTCAATTTCACAAGCAGGATCAACAAGATATAAATTTGATAAGCCCATCGTTTTCATAGCACGTGCCGCTGAGCCAATATTACCAGAATGTGATGTGTTAACTAATACGATACGAATATCATCAAGTGTCATTGCGTTGTTACTTACTGAAAGTCAAAAATTGCGGGGATTATAGCATAGCTATCAGCTATCAGCTATCAGCTATCAGCTATCAGCTATCAGCTATCAGCTATCAGCTATCAGCTATCAGCTATCAGCTATCAGCTATCAGCTATCAGCTATCAGCTATCAGCTATCAGCTATCA
>NZ_JBECOT010000147.1:0-1151 GCF_040104395.1 Pseudoalteromonas sp. BZA4 | reverse complement strand
CGCATAAATATGAGCACTACTTTTCTGAAACATTTTAATTCAATTACAGATCCTCGCATTGAACGTTGTAAAAAGCATGAACTTATCGATATTCTTCTCCTTGCTATTAGCGCTGTGCTCTCTGGTGCAGAAGGATGGGAAGATATTGAAGACTTTGGGCACCTAAAACTTGATTGGTTAAAAAAATACGGCACGTTCAACGCAGGAATTCCAAAACATGACACGATTGCGCGTGTCATGTGTCGGTTAAAAGCAAATGAAATAGAAAGGGCATTTCAATCTTGGATATCATCACTGATTGAAACCACAGGTGCAGATATCATCGCTATTGATGGCAAAACCGCACGGCGTTCATTTACCACAAAAGACAGAAAAAGTGCCTTACACACGGTCAGTGCATGGAGTTGCCAACACCAGTTAGTGCTTGGACAGACGGCTGTTGATAATAAAACAAATGAAATCACCGCGATACCAGAATTACTCACCCTGCTCGATATTGAAAACAGTATCATTACGTTAGATGCGATGGGATGCCAACAAGAAATAGCAAAACAAGTCATCCAACAAAAAGCAGATTATATTCTTGCACTTAAAGGAAATCATTCAGGCATGCAAAAGGAACTAGAAGCGTGGTGGCACAAGTGCGAGCGTGAAAGGTTAACTCAGCATAATTGTGATGAATATACCGAAATAAGCTCAGGACATGGGCGTGTTGAAACACGTACATGCCAGCAGTTACTTATAGATAAAAGCTGGTTAGGCAAGGATTATCGTTGGCATGGCTTAACGAGTATTATTAAGGTCAGGGCTGAAGTTCATGATAAGTCGGCAGGGTCGGATACCACTGAAACACGCTGGTATATAAGTTCATTAGACTTAGATGCAGCGCAAGCACTCAATGCGGTACGCAGTCACTGGCAGGTTGAAAGCATGCATTGGATGCTTGATATGAACTTCAGAGAAGATGAATCGAGAATACGCAAACTTCAAGGGCCATTAATGTTTAATGTAATGCGAAAGATAGCCATGGCGCTTTTTAAACAAGATACATCTAAGTCAGCTAGTATGGCGAGGAAAAAGAAAATGGCAGGGCTAGACGATGATTACCGCTCAACCCTGTTAGAGTCTGGGATTAAAATGCGCTAGCCGTG
>NZ_JBECOT010000146.1:0-1200 GCF_040104395.1 Pseudoalteromonas sp. BZA4 | reverse complement strand
AGTAGTGAATTATTCGCACTGCTACTGCATAAGCTTTACCGTATCGTTATTCATAGCTCAACTCTCAGGCGGTGGTTGCCACAAGTCGGCATCGTCTGGCGTCGTGCGGCACCGACGCTGTATATCCAAGACCCAGATAAAGAAGCTAAGTTAGCAGCCATGCGGGAGGCACTTGAAAATTGCAGCGTGGACCATCCGGTGTTTTATCAGGATGAGGTGGATATCCACCTGAATCCGAAGATTGGTGCCGACTGGGGCTTTAAAGGTAAACAGCGTAAGGTAGCTACACCCGGCCAGAATAAGAAACACTATCTGGCGGGGGCACTGCACAGCCAGACAGGACAAATCAGTTATGTTGGTGGTGAGCGCAAGACCAGTGATTTGTTTATTGCGCTGTTGGAGCAACTGAAAGGGCAATACCGGCGAGCGAAAAGTATCACGCTAATTGTGGATAATTACATCATCCATAAGAGCAAAAAAACGCAGAAATGGCTGAATGAGAACCCAAAGTTCAAGCTCTTGTTTTTACCGGTATACAGCCCGTGGCACAACAAAATTGAAAAGCTATGGCATGCGTTGCATGAAACGATAACCCGTAACCATCAGTGTAAGAACATGGATGACTTACTGGAGCAGGTATACCACTTTATGGACACAGCGGCTCCGTTCCCAGGTGGCAAGCATGGCTTGAAGCAGGTGTATCACAATTAGGATCAGTTATCTAGTCAGCAGTAAATCCCTAGCATGGACTTGCATCTGGCACCAAACTCTACGCAGTTCTTTTCCATGTGCCGCGCAAAAACTTTAGCTCAAAACCGTTCAGTATTCGGTAATGCTGAAGTGAACGTTGATGTCCGCTATTCGCTCTTAGCTGCCTGTCAGGTGAAGTCTAAACCTAATCAACAAAACTGTAAGATGAGATATGAGCGTTCTACGGACAGCCTGTTCTACGGACAGCCAACTCACACCACACCTAGGTCAGTTAATCGGCCAATAGCGGTCATTGAATTGTTATAGTAGTAATTCCATATCAACCCTGTGCATGTCTAGGCCCCAACCATCAGTGATTTCTTTAATTGTCTTTGCCCCAAATTTTTCGAAGAAAGGAGCTGAAAGATGACTGGCGGCGATATCTATAACTTTCATGTCACTGTCCTTTGCCATTTTCTTAGCGTAAGACATCATTGCCGTTCCGATGCC
>NZ_JBECOT010000145.1:0-1219 GCF_040104395.1 Pseudoalteromonas sp. BZA4 | reverse complement strand
CACGGCGGGATCGCACTTTGTAAAAAGGCTTTAACATCCGCCTCTTTTCTGATCTAATAACGCCCACATTGTCACTATCTACTTGTTAATTATGTCGTTATTTAGCCACCTTGAACTTGTGGAAGATAAGCGTTCTTTCATCAATCAACATCATGACCTTACTGATGTCTTATTTCTTATCATTTCGGCGGTTTTATCTGGTTGTGAAGGCTGGAAAGATATCGAAGTGTTTGGACACAGCAAGCTGTCTTGGCTCCGACAGTTCAGAGCATTTAAACATGGTATTCCAACGCGACATAGTATTGCTCGTATTCTTAAAACAGTGGAAACTGACTCTCTGATTTTGGCCCTGCTTAGTTGGGTTAACGAGCAACGAACTCAATCTGACAAGCCAATTATTGCATTTGATGGGAAAACTCTGCGTGGTGCCAGTAAAAAGCGTGAGGATAACTTACACTTGGTGTCCGCTTTTGATTGTGAATCTGGTTTAACTTTGTATCAGCGTACCGTAGAAAGTAAATCTAACGAGATCCCAGCAGTTAGGGCCTTATTAGATGTGCTCGATATTTCAGACTCTATCATCACACTAGATGCACTACATTGTCAGAAAGCGACACTCTCAGCACTGACTTCAAGAGATGCGGACTATTTGGTTCAGGTCAAAGCAAATCAGAAAACGCTTTATAAAGCAGTCGCTTCATGTTTTGAAAAAGCTTTTGAAGAAGAGGGAGATTTGCCTGAGGACGTACAAACCAGCAATGGGCATGGACGTCAGGAAACACGGATCACTTACGCTCTAAAAGCAGACAAACTGCCTAAAGAGATAAAAGAAAAATGGCCAGGGCTTACTTCGTTGGTCGCAGTCGAAAGGCACAATAAGTCCGACTCAATAATAAAAATAGACACGCACTTTTATGTTACTTCTGTCGAGCCAGATGCACAGATGTTGCAGAAAGCAATCCGCCATCATTGGCACATAGAAAATCAGCAGCACTGGGTGTTGGATGTCGTCTTTAAGGAAGACGCTTGCCAGATAAGCGAGCCGATTTCGGCGGAGAATATGGCGCTGTTCAGACGGGTTGTTCGCAACCTGGTAAAACAGCACAAAGGCCGTAAAGACTCGATACGCAGTAAGTGTGTTAGGGCTAGTTTTGACGATGAATTCAGGGCTGAGCTTATCTTTGGTTAATACTTGTTAACAAAGTATGCTCTCACCCTG
>NZ_JBECOT010000144.1:0-1229 GCF_040104395.1 Pseudoalteromonas sp. BZA4 | reverse complement strand
CTGAACTGGTTTAATTGAGCAGGACACTTTAATAATGGACAATGATCTAATATTGAGGTGTTAAATGACAAAACGAAAAAACAAAACTTATACAACCGAATTTAAGCAAGAAGCAGTTGCTTTAGTGACTGAGCAAGGTTATTCAGTTTCAGAGGCCGCAGCTTCTTTAGGGATCACCACCAAACTTATTTATAACTGGAAAGCTAAACTCGAAGAGCAACAAGCAGGTAATTCGCTAAATGAAGATGAGCGTGCAGAGTTAAAGCGCCTAAGAAAAGAAAACAAAGATCTCAAAATGGAGAAAGAGATCTTAAAAAAGGCCAGCGCCTTCTTTGCGAGAGAAATGAAGTAAAGTATCAGTTCATCAAAGAAAATAGCCAAGCTTTTCGCGTTATAAAATTATGCTCAGCGATGAAGGTGAGTCGCTCAAGCTATTACGCATGGCTGGCGCGTCCAGCAAAGCTTATAACGGCAGAAGAGCTGCATCTTTATCGCAGAGCTAAAGCGCTGTTTAAACGCAGCAGAGAAAGCTTAGGCTACCGTGAGCTATGTAAGAACTTACGCAAAGAAGGTTTTAAAATAACACGCTTTAAAACCAGAAGGTTAATGGCGCAGCTCCATTTAGTGGTTAAACAACGAGTAGCTTATAAAGTAACAACTAAGCGTAAGCACTCTGATGCAGTTGCAGATAATTTGCTTAACCAGAACTTTAATCCGATAGCCCCCAATCAGATTTGGGCTGGCGACGTGACATACCTGAAAACTGGCGAAGGCTGGATGTACCTTGCTGTTGTAATGGATCTATATTCTCGTCGAATAGTTGGCTGGCATATTGATAAACGTATGACGACTGATTTAGTAATGAAAGCCATGATTAAGGCTTATAACTTGAGAAAACCAGCCAAAGGCTTGGTATTTCATTCTGATAGAGGGTCTCAGTATACGAGTAAGCGATATCGTAGCCTGTTAAAGCAGTTTGGTATGCGAGCAAGCATGGGTGATGTGGGGGCTTGTTGGGATAACGCTGTTGTTGAAAGGTTCTTTGGCAGCTTGAAACATGATTGGTTGTTAAAAGTGGCTCAGCCAACTCGTGAACACATGAAAAGTGATGTTACTGAATATATGAAATATTACAATCTGGAAAGGCTGCACTCAGCTAATAACGATCAGTCACCAGTAGAGTATGAAAATTCTTTAAGAAAAGTGTCCGGCTGGAGTTGACCAGAACA
>NZ_JBECOT010000143.1:0-1243 GCF_040104395.1 Pseudoalteromonas sp. BZA4 | reverse complement strand
TAAAACAGCACAAAGGCCGTAAAGACTCGATACGCAGTAAGTGTGTTAGGGCTAGTTTTGACGATGAATTCAGGGCTGAGCTTATCTTTGGTTAATACTTGTTAACAAAGTATGCTCTCACCCTGCTTAAATATCTTTTTGACTAAACAGGTCAATGATTTGGTATACGCCCCTAAAGGCATTGAAATGTTTAGCTTTGCACAAGAGCAAGTAAATGTTGTTGCTGCTCCTTGGTATAATATTGTTTTAAGCGGCCAGCACTTAATTTACAGTGACGATACCGCTTACATTGTGATTCAAACAACTGCCGACTCTGTGATAACAGCCAGCGCTTCAGATCTTGTATTACTCACGTTACTAGCGCCTGTTAACATTATCATGCTGTTATTACTTGCATTAGCTGTCAGCTGGCTAGTAAATTTAAGATTTCAAAATAGTCAGGAAAAATACACTCTCAAAGTACTCAATAGTCAAGCTATAGAGTTACTCACTAGTCTAAATATAGCAGCTGGTATAACTCCTAAAAAGCATAGCCAACTTGAACAATTACAGACAAATTTTCAATCCCTGAATACATACATTACTAATTACACTCGTGAATCTGAAGTCAGTATTTATCTGGATAAGTTGACGCATTTAATCGACCGCCATGCGTATATCGAGCATCTAGCTAAACAGCTGCGGCTTGCAGAAGTGGAGCAGTTTAGCTGCGCATTACTATTTATTGATTTAGATGGCTTTAAACAAGTTAATGATTCATTTGGACACAGTTTTGGTGATGATGTATTAATCCAAGTAGCGACGCGTTTAAGCAATGTTTTACGCCATCATAAAATAAGTAATTTATCTCCGATAAGCCAGTTAGAGCAAAACTTAGCACGTCTTGGAGGTGATGAATTTTCAATTTTCATTAACTTAAAAGATGATAGAAACAAAGCATTAGAAGTTGCGCAAAATGTGTTACAAGAAATTGAACGTGATTTTGTATTAGGAAATAAATTAATAAAAATTAGTGCCAGCATTGGTATCGCTGTGTACCCAGATAGCGCTTCCACCCCGCAAGCATTATTGCAAATGGCAGACGTGGCCATGTACCGCGCTAAAACGGATGGTCGTGGCGTTGTTTCCTAAAAGTTTGAACTATCTTGCCAGCCTGTGATCAGATCATCTATATCCTACTAGCCTGTGCAACAACAATGAGCAAAATCACAAACTGGTCTCACTATAATCAAGCCCTCGTTAA
>NZ_JBECOT010000142.1:0-1321 GCF_040104395.1 Pseudoalteromonas sp. BZA4 | reverse complement strand
CCAAATAGCTTGCTCTAACGCATCAAGAATAAGCTCTGTGTGCATTGTCGTTGATACACGCCAACCTACAATGTATCGTGAAAAAACATCTATCACGAAAGCGACATAAACAAACCCACTCCATGTGGCAAGTAGAGTAAGAGGCGGGGCGTAGTCGTGCTATCTCCCAACCTCTCCTCTCCGAACCGGACGTGCACCTTTCAGCGCATCCGGCTCTCCACTTAATTGTGGCTAACAGCCATTGCAACATCTTGATATCTTGAGGTGACAGTATTTCTGACCTCGTCCTCGTTCCGGCAATACGGGTTCGATTCTGGTAATCGCCATCTAAAAGGTCGTTTAGGGCTACTCACTAATCGAAATAGTGATTGACCGCATAAGTTGCCTTTGTTGCTCCTACCGAAATAGACCCATGTTTTCGCTTTGCCGGGTTCTGGTCGTCTGATCAACTTCATCATTAGCTTCTTGATGCTGGTTTTAAACTTAGCTGCGAACCAGTAAGCCAGTTTCCAGAATACCGCTCTGTCTATCTTACTATAAACCTTAGCCGTGAAATCGGTATGACGGTAAAACTGTGACCAGCCTTTAAGTTTCTGGTTAAGTTTTTCTATCTTATCGATTGGACTACAGCTATAGTCACCAGATAGTTCTTTGTTGAGCGAACAAGTAAACGCTCTCGCTTTATCTTTCGGGATAGTGCTGACCACACGCATGTTGCCTTTTGGGCCTCGTTTGCGGATCACTCTATGTCCCAAGAAGACAAAGCCGTCATTGACATGAGTAACTTGGGTCTTCTCCATGTTCAACGTAAGCTTGAGTTTGCTTTCCAGAAAGTCTCGGCATTGCTCTCGGATCACCTGCGCCTGTTGTTTGGTGCCTTTGACGATAACAACAAAGTCATCGGCATAACGACAGTATGCGACGCCAGGCTT
Organism: Pseudoalteromonas sp. BZA4; assembly: GCF_040104395.1. Taxonomy (NCBI): domain Bacteria; kingdom Pseudomonadati; phylum Pseudomonadota; class Gammaproteobacteria; order Alteromonadales; family Pseudoalteromonadaceae; genus Pseudoalteromonas; species Pseudoalteromonas sp. BZA4. The sequence goes on along the minus strand of NZ_JBECOT010000142.1, from coordinate 389 downwards.
CCATTGTCGCTCCTCCTCAAGGGCAGGCTTGCGACCGATCTTGATACTGTGGTTCCAGTACCAGCGATCTTTACGTGCCTTTTTGCTAAGGTAGCATTGGTTCAGGTACTGATCGAACTCATTAAGCATGATGTTTGACAGCAGTGGTGAGATCACGCCACCTTGCGGTACGCCTTGGTTAGTGGCACAGAACAGGTTCTTTTCAACATGACCGGCCTTGATAAAGAGCCAGAGCAGCTGATTGAACCGTTTACAGGCAATCCGTTTACGGACGCACTTCATCAATAATCGATGATGAACTGTATCAAAATAGCTCGACATATCGCCTTCAATCACCCAGCGTCCTTTCTCCTGACTGGAATCAGTCAACTGAAGTTTTACTGTCCGGA
>NZ_JBECOT010000141.1:0-1406 GCF_040104395.1 Pseudoalteromonas sp. BZA4 | reverse complement strand
AACGAGGGCTTGATTATAGTGAGACCAGTTTGTGATTTTGCTCATTGTTGTTGCACGGGCTAGTAGGATATAGATGATCTGATCACAGGCTGGCAAGATAGTTCAAACTTTTAGGAAACAACGCCCTTTACAGCAGTCTTTCTAAGCCCTCTTAAATCATATGAATAAACAATATTATCTGATGTGTTTGGCATCATTTTCTTGGAGAGAAGGTTAAGGTTATCATAAGAGTAGCGTATAGTTGCTCCGCTTCTTTTCCTCTCTTCAATTAAGTTATCACTAAGATCATAAGTGTAGAATTCATAGCTATAGTCAGGAAATGTAACCTTCTCTAACCTCGCATAAGAATCATATTCATAATATGTGGTATTGTTATTTGCATCGGAAGTACTTTGCAATAATCCGGGTTGGTCTTTGTAATACTCATTCTCTTTATATACCTGTTCTAAAGTAGTGCCATATGCTTTAAATACTTTAATGACATTTCCAAAACGATCATATTCAAACTTGGTAACTCTATCACTGCCATATTGGTAGCTTGAAGTAGGGGTACATGCATCAATTGAAGTATTATTGAACGTAGTTGAATTTAATCTTATTGTTTCACATATAACTCTATCATATTCATCATAACTTATATGCGTAAATGCTTTTGTTGCTCCACTAGCACTTCTAACTGAAACTCCTGTGTTTCTGCCATTATTGTCATAGAAATATACCGTTTGACCTGTTCTAGAGAAACCACTCCAATTTAAAGGCTTGACATTCTCATTCTGCCATGAGGAAAGTTCACCCTCTTCTTTTTTTATCAATAAGCCACTTAAATTATTATATGTATATCTTACTGCGGGAAATTTAAGTGGCCCACTGCCGTCTGGATCGGGCTGAATTTCACCGACTACATTTCCGCCTATATCAAACCGATATGCTGTTGTATGTTCTTGAGCAACCTGAGCTGACAGTGAACCAAATGAAGTAATTAGTATTGTTAGTCCAATAACTTGGGTATAATTTAACTTAGCCATTTTAAAACTCTCTCCCTGCGTTACAATCCGTAATACCTGATTCTGGTAAGCTAACCCCTATTCTATTTCCATACTTGTCATATTTATAACATGTTGTATAAACTTCTGAGTCATCTTGAGCACTTATCGTTTCTCCAATTAAAAATAGGTTGTTAGATTGAGTGCCTGAGCCATAGTGATATGTGGTCGTTATTTTATCCCCAGCAGCACAAGTTGCGCCTGACATATTACTATTACGACAAAAGTACTCAGAGCCAGGGTGAGAGCATACTTTGTTAACAAGTATTAACCAAAGATAAGCTCAGCCCTGAATTCATCGTCAAAACTAGCCCTAACACACTTACTGCGTATCGAGTCTTTACGGCCTTTGTGCTGTTTTAC
>NZ_JBECOT010000140.1:0-1418 GCF_040104395.1 Pseudoalteromonas sp. BZA4 | reverse complement strand
TAATGCCGATCAGTTAAGCAATTGACATTTGGCATAATAGGATCAAAATCCGATGATCACAGGTCATCGGATTTTTTTTATGCCCCTTAGTCATAGCTTCGCCAATATTTCATCATTTATCGATTCTAATATTCACAGCTTGTCGGAAATACTGGATGAGTCTTTAATACAACAAGCACTCGCAGAGTCTGGGGTCGCCACTCTCAGAAAGCGTAGGTTACCTCTTGAATTAATGGTCTGGAGTGTGATTGGCAGCGCATTGTTTCGAGATATGCCTATGACTCAGGTCATCAACCGTCTTGATATTGTGTTACCGAGTAAGAAACCTTTTGTAGCTCCCAGTGCGATTGTTCAAGCAAGACAGCGTTTAGGCTCAGAATCTATTCGTCATATTTTTAATATGACTCAATCCCGTTGGCATCAAGATACACCTCACCCAAACTGGTGCGGATTAACGTTACTTGGTGTTGATGGCGTGGTGTGGCGTACAGAAGATACGCCTGATAATAATGATGCGTTTGGTAAGTTGCATAATGACAAACGCGAATCGGCTTTCCCTCAAGTTCGTATGGTCTGCCAAATGGAACTCTCGAGTCACTTATTGACCGCATCCGCCTTTGACGCCGTTGCGGCTAATGAAATGACGCTAGCTGAGCAGTTGATAGAGCAAACACCCGACAATAGTCTAACGCTGTTTGATAAAGGTTTTTACTCATTAGGGCTACTTCATAAATGGTCGACCACAGGCACATCAAGGCACTGGCTAATTCCCTTAAAAAAAGGCACGCAATATGAAGTTATCAGGGAATTTGGAAAACACAACCAACTGATTAGGCTCAAAACAACACCTCAATCACGAAAGAAGTACCCAGACTTACCTAGCACAATCGAAGCTAGATTGTTGATGAAAACCATCAATGGAAAACAGCATCAGATACTGACGTCTATGACTGACCAAATGAAATATCCAAGTGCTGATATCGTCGATCTCTACAGTCACCGCTGGGAAATAGAACTTGGGTTCAGGGAAATGAAACAGTACCTACTCAAAAATGAATTAACGTTACGCAGCAAAACCCCGGAGCTAGTAAAACAAGAGTTATGGGGCGTGTTGCTCGCATACAATTTAGTACGATATATGATGACAAAAATGGCCTACAGCCTGAAAGGAATATGGCCTTATCAACTCAGTTACAGCAATGCTTCTGGCTATATCATCAAGGAATTAATGATGTTGCCTCATACATCAGCAGGAAAAGTACCGAGCGTTATAAATAAACTTATTGCGATGGCTGAAACCTTTGTACTGCCAGAGCGGAGAGAAAGACATTATCCAAGGTGTGTGAAAAAGAGACCTAGTCGATACCCAGAGCGGAAACCAAAAAAAATGCTTGCCAGTTCTTAACTGACAAGCATTA
>NZ_JBECOT010000139.1:0-1443 GCF_040104395.1 Pseudoalteromonas sp. BZA4 | reverse complement strand
ATTTTGCAGTAGAATTAGCAACAATATTTATTACTTCGTCTGCACCGTTTTGACCTTTAATGGTAATATCACCACCAGTAAGACCATTATTCGCTGGATCAGCTCCTGCAGCTGTAGCTTGCCCAAAGCCCGTTGCAGACGTAAGATTAAATTGCTTAGTACCTATATCTTCCGCAGCCACACTTGATAGTGAAACATTGATAATCTCGTTAGCATTAGCGCCTACCTGAAAAGCTTTAGTACCAAAGTCGCCATTTAATAATTGCTGACCACCAAACGATGTAGTATCAGCAATTCGTGTTAACTCTGTTTGGAGCGCACTTACTTCTTTTTGGAGCGCATTACGATCTTCATAAGAATTAGAACCATTTGCTGATTGCAACGCTAGTTCTCGCATACGTTGTAGTATGTTAGTTGACTCATTCATTGCCCCTTCAGCAGTTTGTGCCATTGAGATACCATCGTTAGCGTTACGTTGGGCTACTGCTAAACCATTTACTTGTGAAGTTAAACGGTTTGAAATTTGTAGGCCAGCAGCATCATCTTTTGCGCTATTGATACGCATACCTGACGCTAAGCGCTCCATAGAGGTTGCTAGACCTTGCCCTGAACGAGAAAGGTTACGCTGAGCGTTTAATGAAGATACATTTGTATTTACTGTTAAAGCCATGATAAAACTCCTGATTACTTTCGTAATATATCTGTTTTGATTTAACCAAGAACTTTCACAAATTGTATGTTCAAGCTCCGTACTGATTAAGTTAACGGCAGATATAGATTTATCTTTAGACTTTTTTTTAAAAAAATGGATTTTATTTGAGCTTTCCAGATTAACAAACTGATTTTACTTATTTTTTTTATTTTAAAAAATTCTACTTTTTCCTCTTACGTCGCATCCCCCTCCCATTTATATCTCATTTTTTCTCTTTGTGTAAAAAGGTTTTAGGTGAATTAGTTACAAAGAGGTTAAGAGGCGCTGTGCACTTCAACGAAAAATAAGAAATTTGCGATAACAGAGCACCGAGCAAATTACCGCCCAGCTATTTTAATGTTCCGCAACAAAAAAGCGCAACCTGTGCGCTTTTCGTATATAAAAATATAAATTTAATTAACCACCTAGCAAGCTGATAGCCGCTTGTGGTATTTGGTTTGCTTGCGACAAGATTGATGTACCCGCTTGTTGCAAGATTTGGTTTTTAGTCATATGTGCTGTTTCTGTTGCAAAGTCGGTATCTTGTATACGGCTACGAGATGCAGATACGTTTTCCTGAATATTGGCAAGATTACTAATAGTGTGACCGAAACGATTTTGAGCCGCACCTAAATCAGCACGTTGGCTATCAATTTCAGCTATGGCAGCATCAATAATAGCTAAAGCATCTTGTGAGCCTGTTTGTGTTCTAATATCCACTTCATCAACCCCTACAGATGAACTCGATATAG
>NZ_JBECOT010000138.1:0-1489 GCF_040104395.1 Pseudoalteromonas sp. BZA4 | reverse complement strand
CTAGTACTTCATCACACAAGTTCTGACTAGTTGAGGGCACCATAGGCCCTCTGAAGTTTTTCACGAGCTAATTCAACATTAAACATCCAGTTTATACTTGTTCTTTCTTTATTCCTGCTCCATTCCCAGGCCGCGAGTTCTGTCTTTAGTTCTTCCATACTTGCAATACGTCTATCTAAACATTGCTTATTCATATTACCAATTTCTATCTCGACCATATTCAACCAACTCGCGTGTTTTGGCGTGTAATGTAATTCTAGTTTATTTAAAATCCGGCGTGCTTCCTGTGGAGAAAATGCTTTATATAACGCTCCTTCTGTATGAGTTGATAAGTTATCTAACACAACTTTTATTTTGTTCGCATGTGGATAATGAAGATCAACTAAATCCTTCATACAATTAGCAAAGTCAATTTTCGTCTTTCTTTCTGTTGCTTTAACATGCCGCCACCCTCGATGGCGATCGAAGAATACAAATAAGTTGGCCACACCTACACGTTTATATTCATAATCTAACCGCTTAGTCTGCCCCGGCTTCATTGGTTGTGCCGGTCGAGTATCATCTACCAGTTGTTTCATCGCCTCATCAAAGTTAATTATGGGGTTTAACTCATCTGCTGGCTCAGCATACAACTCGAGCACATGTTCCATCCGCGCGATATATTCAGCATCCATTGTCGCCACACACCACATCTTTTTTTGCCATGGCTTTAGTGCATTCTCTTTAAGGCGCCTCCGTATTGTTTCATACGAGATACTATCTAAATCGGTTAACGTAACTAATCGCTCTCCAAGTAAAGATAATGTCCATCTAGCGTGACCTGTTGGTGGCTTAGTGCAAGCTGTGGCGATTAACGTTGCTTCATCTTTCGCAGAAGTTTTTCTCATTGCACCACTTCGTGCACCTTCATTCAAAGCTGCCGCTAGATTTTCTTCAACAAACTGGCGTTTGACTCGAAATACGGTGGAAGAGCTCACTTGAACTGCTTCACATATTTGCTCTGTTGTATATCTACAACGGTCAGCTTTTAACAAAATAGCAGCACGCTTGTACTTTCGAACATTGACCATGCCTTTTTTGCAATAGTCTACTAATTCTTGTTTTTCTTCTTCTGATAATTCAACAATATACTTTCGGTTCATAACAATATTAAGTAAGTTTATATGAGTTAAAGGATCACTGATTAGGGTAAAAGTTCATTATGAATAAAGAAGAGTCGTCACTGTTTACAGCAAAGCAAGGTCAGTATTTAGCATTTATTTATTACTACACAAAAGTGAATGGGGTTGCGCCTGCTGAAAGTGATTTTGAGCGCTACTTTGGAACCGCATCTTCAAGTGTTCATTCAATGATTTCAGTTCTTAAGAAGAAGAAATTTATAACATCAGTTACTGGAAAAAGCAGGAGTATTGAATTATTGATTGAAAAAGATCAGTTACCTGAATTTAAGTAAGGGCAACTGATCAAAATATATGTGAAAGAGTACTAG
>NZ_JBECOT010000136.1:0-1695 GCF_040104395.1 Pseudoalteromonas sp. BZA4 | reverse complement strand
CATGGCGCTTTTTAAACAAGATACATCTAAGTCAGCTAGTATGGCGAGGAAAAAGAAAATGGCAGGGCTAGACGATGATTACCGCTCAACCCTGTTAGAGTCTGGGATTAAAATGCGCTAGCCGTGAGATTTTTTGAAGTTATATCAGTTTTTGATCATGTGAGTTCTTATAACTTCGAGATTATGTCTGATGGCTCATTAAAAGAGTTGCGTGATATTCCAGTAAAATTGGAAAAAATAGATAGTTACACATTTTAATTAACCAAAGAGGATGGAACACTTGTAAAATTTAGGATGCATAATGCTATACCTTCCTCTATTTCGCAATCATATGCGCCATTTGGCTATATGAAAGAAATTGTAAGACCAGATGGGTTTACTATCAAAATCCACAAAAAATCTCATTCCTTATCAAGCCCTATCAACAGTGTGACTTCAAATAATGGATTACAACTTAAGTATATTTACGATGTTCATAGTCGGCCATTAGCACCTAGCAAACAAAATGCAACAAACAATCCCCAAGTACTGGCAGATTCATTAAATTGGTCTTATAGGCATCCAATTAAAGTTATAGCATTGAATAATGCTATAGAGGTTTGTCCGCTATTAACTGACACATGCAATACAATAAATTCGTGGCCTACTGCTCATTACAGCTGGCCTGATGGAATGCCTAGAGCATTCTACATTGGGAATAGTGTGTTTTCAGTCGAAGACTCATCAGGAAGAATAACGAGCTTTCACCATAAGGCGCTTTCAAGAGGGTATCGGTATGGAGATTCTGGTGCAGAAATATTTCCAGGTTTAAGAAATGAGTATTTTCCAAGAATCGTAAAAATATCTAAACCAAACGGTTCTACATTAAAATATAGATATGTAAACAATGCATCAGTTAATAGTGCTCATCCTCCTTTTACGTGGCTAGAGGAACTTGATCATGGGATACTCTATCAAGCAACCCTTAAGAACAAAGTCACAACGTATACATTTGGATCTTCTAGACCAGTTTATGGTTATCCACAAAGCGGTATGTATAAGAGCTTTGCTACAGGCGACACATATCATGGAGTGACGAGCGTTGTTTCAGGTTTTAAGACACACTCTAACACAGCGAAAATTAGTACAAAACCGATTATTGTTGAGTCTTGGGATAAAAAAGTCATTTTAAGTAATGACTTAAATAATCATGTTGAGCAAATAGAAAACAAGCTAAATAATGTTATTACTAGCTATGAATATGATAATAAAAGCCGACTAATACGCATTATTAGAGATGGGATTGTAGATATAAGTTATCCTTCATCTTATTGCAGCCCTAAAAACTGTAACCAGCCTTTATCAATATCAAGTAATTATAATGGATTTCAAGGAATTTTCCCTGAGTATACTTATACTAGATACCAATACGCTTCCGGTCTTCCTCAGACGACTACTTACCCTGCAAACAAACATAATAAAGTAAAAAAGGTACAATACAGCTCTCAAAACTATACAGCGAGATACAAAAACTCGAGTGGCAATGTTGTTAGTAGTCCTTCATCTATAAGTTTAATAAGCTCTGAGTACACGGCGGGATCGCACTTTGTAAAAAGGCTTTAACATCCGCCTCTTTTCTGATCTAATAACGCCCACATTGTCACTATCTACTTGTTAATTATGTCGTTATTTAGCCACCTTGAACTTGTGGAAGAT
>NZ_JBECOT010000135.1:0-1718 GCF_040104395.1 Pseudoalteromonas sp. BZA4 | reverse complement strand
TGTTAACACCAAGCGATTTTGTCGTACTTTAATTACCACGCGATTCTGTCGTAATCGCTAATTACCAAGGGAAATTGACGGTTATCTTTAACCGTGTTCTTTAAATGTTTTGTTTAAGCATTTGAGGAGCGCTAAGGGTGATTGTTTTGAATTCCAAAGCTCAATTAACAGTTGATATCATTGCTAAAGTGGCAGAGCGTAAAGTTACGATAGCTAATGCCGCTAAGCTCCTCAATAAATCCAGGCGTACTATTGAACGTTATTTGCAGCGTTACCGAAGCCAAGGTCTACAATTCGTTGTTCACGGGAATACAGGCAGCGAGCCAATTAATAAAACTCCAGATAGGCTTAAGCAGCAAGTTCAGTCGCTGATCCGCGAGAAATACTATGATCTGAATCTATTGCACCTCGCCGAGATGCTTGAGGCTCACGAACACATTGTTGTTAAGCGCGAGACACTGCGTAAGTGGGCACATGATATCCATCATGTAAAACGAGCCAAGCGTAGGCGTAGCCGTGTCCATAAACGCAGAGAACGGATGGAAGCACCAGGGCTAATGCTGCAAATGGACGGCAGTACACATCGCTGGTTCGGTGATAAAAAGTCGTGCTTAATCGCTATGATTGATGATGCTAACAGCGATATCCATGCAGAGTTTTTTCCGTCAGAAACGACTGAAGGGTGTATGAAAGTTATGCGCTCAGTTGTTGAGAAATTCGGCGTGTTTAAAACTCTATATGTTGATAGAGCTGGCATCTTTGGTGGTCCTAAACGTTGCAATTTCTCTCAGATGCAACGGGCCTGTGAGGAGTTAGGAATTGAAATCATCTTTGCTAGTTCTCCTCAAGGAAAAGGTCGTATTGAACGTGCCTTCGATACTCTACAAGACAGGTTGATACCGGAGTTACGGCTCAACAATATTACTGACATGACGGGCGCTAATAGCTACCTCCAACACGTCTTCATCCCGCAGTTCTGGCGTAAAAACCTGATGGTAAAATCTAAAACATCAGACACCGAATATACGCCTGTATCACGCTACACCAATCTTGATGATATCTGCATCACCAAGGTCTACCGGAAGATCCGTAACGACCATACGTTTAGCTTCAGGGGAAAACTCTACTTCATCGACTCACCGCTTAAGCACTCAATCACAAACCAAAAAATCGAAATTCGTACGGGTAAAAATAAGCGGTTCGATGCGTACTTCGCCGGACGAAAACTACAGGTAACCGAAGTAACGGAGCCTGAAAAGCTATCCTCGGAAGACTATGAGCTCCAGAAGAAGCTTGATGTATTGGCTCTGGCTGAAAAGCTAGGAAATGTGGCAGAAGCTTCCCGCCTAAGTGGTGTCTCCCGCGATACTATTTACCGCCATCGTAAGCTGATAAAACAAGGTGGAATCGAATCGCTAAAACGTCAGGAAACGCCAAATCTTCACCACAAAAATCGTACAGACAGAGCCATTGAGGAAGTCGTCATCGAATTCTCACTAGCTAACCCACACATGGGACAATCCAAAGTGTCAAGGCTGCTCAAGTCTGAAAGAAACGTCGACATACATGCTAGCGGCGTTCGCAATATCTGGCTAAGGGAAAATATGAATACGACTGCGTTACGGTTAGCAAAACTTGCCGAAGCTCGGCAACATTGATAGTGTGATTACGTCAAAATCGCTTGGTACTTATACCGTCAGTATCCCTTGGTAATCACA
>NZ_JBECOT010000134.1:0-1766 GCF_040104395.1 Pseudoalteromonas sp. BZA4 | reverse complement strand
ATCAACTGCTTGTAACTCATGGTAAATGCTTCTGTTTGTTTGGCGACGATAGAGTACCACCAACAGGCAGTTGATCTCTTCTCACCGTTTAACCATGAGTGGTGCACTTATTATCTGAATTCGGGAGTTAAATTGTTGAAACTTATTTGCGCTGCTAAAATGAGGAAAGGTTAAATCGCTATTATGGCATCATTCTGATTAAACAACTCATTCTTTACACTGTACTTTTAAGTGTATTTATTTTACCAACAGCCAAAGCTACACAACTAAAAGCGGGTATCGTTAATTATAACTTTTTTCCTTACCACACCCGGGATGCTGATGGGCAGTTTTCTGGCGTTATTGTTGGCTATAGTAATGAAATCGCTCGATTGGCTGAAGCTGACCTCGAATACCGTGTTTATGACAGCTTAGACGAGCTATTAGATGCACTTAAAGCCGGTGATATCGACTTTGCCGTTGGCCTAAATAAAACCTCGCAGCGTAAAAAGCATTTCTTATTTTCAACCCCCTTCATGGAAGCGCCCAGGGGAATAGTTGCGAATAAGTCCATCGCGAATGACGCATTAAAAAATTTGGCGAGCCTTCGCTGGGTGTGTATTACAGGTAGCTCACATTGTGAATACTTAGTTGAAAATGGTGCGCTATTTATTAATCGTTTTATAAAACCCGAAGACGCCTTTAAAAAAGTAGCGGATGGCTCGTTTGATGGGTTTATGGGTGATTACTCGGTTTTATCTCACCAACTAAAGAATCGCTCCCAAGAGAACCTTAAAGTTGTAAGCCCAATTTGGTTATCGAGTGAAACCTTGCATGTAATGTTTAATAAAAACAAAACAGCATTACGCAATCAGGTTAATTCTGTATTAGCCGCTATTTCACCAACAACTAAACAGTTGTGGGAAAGTTCTGCTAGTGAAGAATATTTAGCCGCTAAAGCGTATAGTCAATTTAAGCGCGATTTTAACCGAATAGATAAAAAGGAAGAAAATAATTACTTACTGACATTTTCTTTTGTAGATGGCTTATACCCAATTCATGCGACCAGTAACTTAGGTGTAGCCAGTGGGTACCTCAACGATACTCTGGACCTATTAACTCAGCGTAGTGGCTTCCAGTTTAAATATATACCTGCGGCTAATTCGAAAGAGTTGGAACGACTATTTTTAGCCAATAAAATTGATTTAATTCCGACCATGAACCCGACGAAAATAGATGAGGGGGTGTTGATAGCACTGCCTGCTCATTACAGTTTAGAGATGGTGTTAATCTCTAAACGAACAAGCCAAACTAAACGAATTGGTTATTTAGAGGTGTTTGCTGATCCTAAGCAAAAGCTTGTAACGAATGAACTTGTTGAAACTGTATCATTTGACTCAATTAAAACGCTATTTTATGCACTGAGAAATGACAATATTGATGCTGTGATACTACCGCAAAGTATTGCTGCATACCAATTAAACCAGTTCTATATAGGTGAGTTTTATATTAATCCAAAATACCGCTATACCCAGCCAATTTATTTTTTAGTGAATAAGCACTTTTCAGAGTTTGCGACTTTGCTAGACAGTTTATTTAAAACATTGACCAGCAACGATTTTAGCCATGTTGTAAATCGTCATGGAATTTTTAGTATTGAACGGGCGTTGTTTCCTAAAAGTTTGAACTATCTTGCCAGCCTGTGATCAGATCATCTATATCCTACTAGCCCGTGCAACAACAATGAGCAAAATCACAAACTGGTCTCACTATAATCAAGCCCTCGT
>NZ_JBECOT010000133.1:0-1779 GCF_040104395.1 Pseudoalteromonas sp. BZA4 | reverse complement strand
GTAAACAGTTTAGGCGGCTATGTAAAAACATATGAAATAACACCAACTACTTTGAAAATGAAATCACTAGACGTTTCTTTTAGTGATATTGAACAAGCCGTAATAGCTAACAATTTAAATGGAGGACTTGGCCGAATAAACAAAGGTAACGACAATTTTGTTGTTCGAACACAAGGACAATTTGAAAAAATTGATGATATACGTCAGTTAGTTATAAAAAACAACCAACAAGGAATAATCAGGTTAGCCGATGTTGCAGCAATCAACGAAGGAAGTTTAATACGTTATGGTGCAGTGACACATAATGGTGAAGAGGCCGTACAAGGCTTAGTTATTGCGCTAAAAAACAGTAATACCGACCAAGTAGTAAGTTCAGTTAAAGAAAAACTTTTAGAACTAGAGCGCTCACTACCTAGTGGCACTACTATCAATGTCTTTTATGACAGATCTAATTTGATTAGTACTGCTATTGAAACCATCACAAATGCATTAGTTCAAGCTGTAGTGCTCGTTATCATATTGCTAGCCTTATTTCTTGGCAACTTTAGAGCGGCACTAATTGTCTCTATATCCTTGCCGGTGGCAGCTCTTGCTACTTTTATATTAATGAGCCATTTTTCCATATCAGCAAATTTAATGAGTTTAGGAGGCTTAGTTATTGCTATTGGTATGCTTGTTGATTCATCTGTTGTCGTTGTTGAAAATACTGTAAATAGGCTTTCAGAAAACAGCAAACTTCCTAAGCTGCATGTTATTTATAGAGCATGTAAAGAAGTTTCTGTGCCAACTGTATCAGGAACATTAATTGTCGTTATTGTTTTTTCCCCTCTATTAACTCTTTCAGGGTTAGAAGGGAAGCTGTTTACGCCTGTTGCATTGACGATTGTTTTTGCGATGTTATCTGCGCTAGTTTTAGCGTTTACTTGCATCCCGGTGCTAGCTTCAATGATACTGAAATCAAATGAAGCGAGTGAGCCTAGCTTCATCAAATCATTACAAATACAGTACAAAAAGTCGCTATTAAGCGTTATTAATTCACCTAAATCAGCATCATCGATAGCTTTTTTGGTGTTGATCACAAGCATTTTTGCCTTTGTAAGTTTGGGGAAAAGTTTTATGCCTACGTTGGATGAAGGAGACATCATTGTTCAACTAGAAAAGTCGCCATCTATTACCCTGCAATCCTCTCTAAATATTGATACCCAAGTAGAGAAAGCACTACTAAAACAAGTACCTGAAATACTTCAAATTGTAGCCAGAACTGGATCAGATGAGCTTGGCCTAGATCCTATGGGCCTAAATGAAACGGATATATTCATGGAGTTGAAGCCTCAAAATGAGTGGCGCTTTGATACCAAGCAACAGCTAATCGAAGATATACGCAACGTATTATCAAATTACCCCGGTATGAACACGAATTTTACTCAACCTATTCAAATGCGGGTAACTGAAATGCTAACTGGCACTACAGGCGATGTATCAATAAAAGTTTTTGGGGATAAAGTCCAAGAATTAGCAAATATCGCTGAAAAAATGAAAGTGTTAGTAAGCCAAGTATCTGGTAGTCAAGACATACAAACAGCATTGATAGAGGGTGGAAAATACATTCGCATTTCATTAAAACCTGAAATAGCTCATCAATTTGGTTTAACCACTAAAGCATTAACTGATTTTCTAAAGCCACAACTTGAAGGCTCACAAATATCTAAACTAGTTACCGTTAATAAATTTACGCCTATTGTTTTCGGTGCTTCGTCGAAGCACAAAGCAAGTCAGATT
>NZ_JBECOT010000132.1:0-2008 GCF_040104395.1 Pseudoalteromonas sp. BZA4 | reverse complement strand
AAAAAGAAAGACCTCCCTTTGTCTTTCGTATTGATAGCCTATATAAACTAAGAGTCTTAAATTTAGTTTAGTCATTATTCGATTTTTCGGGTAGAAACTTATAACCATTGATCATTGCTGAAACCAGTCCTGATTTTTCTCTTTGTTCAGCAACGATAACACCTAGTATATGCAATGGTATAAGTATTATTAGGGCATAAAATGCGTATACATGAGCAGTGATAATGGGGGATCGAAACTCTCTAAGATCCTTATAACGTTCATCGTCAACGTTAACTTTTGAATAAGGCTTGATTACATCAAGTTGAGTATCGTCAACCGCAATGCTTTTAACAAAGTGCTCTCCTAACGGTGGGTAGTATATATCAGTCCCTGCCAGTATTAAGCCCGTCGCCATTTGAATTGTCATTGCTATCAGTAAAGCTAATACCATAAGCTTCCCTATTGGATTATGGCCTTTGTATACTTCTTTGGGAGAACGTCTGAATTTAGTTAGTTCCTTCTTATACTCTTTCATAAATGGCAGAGTTTGTGACCACATGTCATTTGATGAACCAATAAAACCCATAACCAGCCGAATGATAAGGTTTATGGCAAAAATGTAACCAATAGTAACATGTATGGTTTTAAGCATTATTTTGGCGTCTACCGTTATACCAAGAGTTTTTCCATTAAAGATGATTAAGCCGATCACAATTAGTAAGCTCATTGTGATGACGTTTATCCAATGAAAAAGCCTGATGCTTTTAGGCCATACATAAGTAAGTGTTCTCGTTTTGTTCATAACATTTCTCCTTTTCCAGAGATTGCGTAACTTATAAATGACCTGTTTCAGTAACAGTTGTTGTCCAATACCTAATTCTTATGGTTGCGAATAGTAACTTTAGTTCTTCTTTAAGCTTTTCTAATTCATATTGCTCAATAACTACTTCAAACTTCAGCATATCTTTGTAGCCTCTAACTTGCTCCTCTAAGCTAAAAGCACTATGTTTCTTGCTATAGCCCATGATCGGGAAAATGTTGAAGCCGGATGCTATATCACTCAGCATTAATTGGTCGATAACATCATCCTTGTGCTTCTTAGGAACTATGAAAGTAAAAACTAATGATGGACTAAACATTGCGCTGCTCCAATAAACGATACCAGATTGGTAATAAATAGAGTGTTGTTGCCGTTGAAGTCAGTAAGCCTCCTATAACAACTATAGCAAGCGGTTTTTGTATCTCAGCTCCCGGACCTGAAGCAAACGCTAAAGGAATTAGACCAAACATTGCAGTGGTCGCGGTCATAAGTACTGGACGCAGTCTTCTTCGAGAGCCATCTACTACACGTTCAGTGATATTAGATATTGTGGTTTTGCTCTGTTCGAAATAACTAACCATAACGATACCATTGAGCACTGCAACACCAAGTAATGCAATAAAGCCAACTGATGCAGGAATTGATAAATATTGTTTAGATATTAGTAACGCAAAAACCCCACCCATTAAGGCGAATGGGATGTTACAAAGAATCAAACTTGCTAAGGATACAGAGCGAAAAGTTGTAAATAAAATCACAAAAATTAAGATCAAAGCTAAAGGAACAACGATAATTAAGTTCTTCATTGCTCGTTGCTGATTTTCGAACTCACCACCAAAAGTTACGTAATAGCCGCTAGGAAGCGACAACTCAGAGTGAACTTTAGCTTGTAACTCTTCAACAAAACTTACCACATCTCTGTTTTCAACATTGGTTGTAATTGAGACAAAACGTTTACCTCGTTCTCTTTCGATCAGTAAAGGTTCTTGTTCTACCTTAATGCCAGCGACGCTCTCTAGAGGTAAAATGGTATTATCAGGCATTAAAACAGATACTTGTTTCAAATCATTTATTGAGCTAATCTGACTTGCTTTGTGCTTCGACGAAGCACCGAAAACAATAGGCGTAAATTTATTAACGGTAACTAGTTTAGATATTTGTGAGCCTTCAAGTTGTGGCTTTAGAAAATCAGTTAATGCTTTAGTG
>NZ_JBECOT010000131.1:0-2065 GCF_040104395.1 Pseudoalteromonas sp. BZA4 | reverse complement strand
AAATCAAAACACACCGCCAAGTGAAAGAGCCGTAAAAACTTCACGCGCTTTAAGTCAGAAAAAAGACTAGTTACCTCTTGCTTGACTCGCCCTTGAAAGGGTGAGATTGCGCAAGCCTAATGTTCAAGGACTATGAAAATAAATTTAATTCGGGCCTGCTATCTGTAGTCATAGCAACTGGTGTAAGTAATATGAGTTATGCTGAGGAAGTTCCGCGCAGTCAACAAGTAATTACCTCCCTTCCTGTACTCACTAGTCAGAATGCTCCAGCTCCTGCCGAAATCAAAAACATCCGCATGGAGTCTGAATTAATGGCTCGAGCATCAGCTCCGCCGCTATCTTCAATGTGGGTATATGCTGTTGGTTCAACTGATTGTGGGTGGGAGTCCACTGTTGGTATGACAACAACTGCATGTGATCATGGGGGAGAGCAGCTGCGTACTGCTGTTTTAGAAATTGGTTATGGTTATAATCATATTGCTTGGATGAACGGTGGGTTACTTCCGAGTTCCACAATGTACTCAAGTACGCCTGTTTGTGTGACTGGTAGTAACTACACATGGCCTTGTACCGCTGGGCAAACTGTCGTGGGTTTCCTCAATGAATACAATGTCGATGGTCATCAAAACGGATTATTCAAATACCAAAATACTTCGACTAATTCGCCATGGAATACTATGTCAGTCCAGATCAGTATTCTTTGATTTATTAATGATGTAGGCCAGACATTCTGGCCTTTTTATATTTCTAAATACGAATGTTAACACCAGTACTTTTGTCTTGCATGATAGACATAGCTGATTCTAACATCTTCAAAGTAGTCTCGTCATTGCGTGACAGTGCGCCTTGGATGCCATCACGCGTTTTTTGAATGAAGTTATATCGTGTTTCATCACTGTGTGCACCTGCCAGTTCGCCTCCATTTACGGGTATTTTCATAGTCATAGCCATGAAAGGCCTGCCGTCATCGAGAGACATTTCTCCATTGCGGATTTGAGTGTTGGCCCAGTCCCGCATTTCTTGCCGGGTCATACTAGTGAAATCCGCCTGTTTTGTGCTGCTGTCAGTCTTATCATTGTCTGTTTGTGCTGCTGTTAATGCAGCCGAAAATGACGTTGAGGCCTCTGTTGAAGGCTTGGTACGCTGGTTCCCATTAAAATAATGTACGTTTGCATCAACTCGCATAGGTTCTTTTCCTTAGTATGATCGTATGAGTGATATTAACTGCAAAACCTGCGCCATAATTATACACTTATAGTCTTTTGAAAACGCCTTTAAAAAGTTTATTTAAATTAAGTTGTTGAAGGTAATTCATCGTAAAGTGAAAAGCTTAATACAGAGGTGTTGGACGGCAAAGGCTTTCCGGTAACTGGAATATTTACTAATAGGCTTGGCTCATAGGCCTTAAATTATTCAGGATAAAGCCTAATAAAAGAAGGTTTTGAAATAAGCAATATTAAAGTGAAATATTGGGATCGAGATTGATACAAAGATGAGGGATATAGAAATCAATATCCATTTCAATTTTTTGATTTCTTTTAAGTGATTTGCATTTTTAAGCGATTCATTTAGCCGCTGAATATTTAGTTCAACTTCGTGTACAGTCTCCTGAGAGACGAGCGCTAAATCTTTAATACTATCAACAGAGCTTTTTAAGTTTTTCTCTGTTGCTAGTATATGAGTATCAACGCTCTTAATTTCCAGTGATTTCTTCACATATTCAGATAAAGAAATACCTTCCTTTTGCGCCTCACTACTTAAAGACTCTTTTAATTTATCGTCAATTCGGATGCTTAGAATAGCCATTCTAAAATACCTCTGATGTATACGGGTGTAAACAAAGCGTATACGCCTATTTTTAAAGGCGCAACAGGTTATTTTAGATGAAAACTGTGTATGACAAAATGAGATAATAGGCACGCTGTCGAATGTATACAAATGAATCGCCCCGAGTTCATCGGAGACCAGTTTGTTTAAGTCAGGCCACTTTACCTGACTCGTTTAAATTATCATAGTAGTCTGTTTCATATTGAGCTGGTGAAATATACCCAATTGAAGATAATAA
>NZ_JBECOT010000130.1:0-2098 GCF_040104395.1 Pseudoalteromonas sp. BZA4 | reverse complement strand
ATCGCCAACTGGTTGAAGCGATGATCAAAGTGAAGGCGCTAAATAAGATCAACACCCTTGGTCTGCCTAAATATCAGTAAGTTAAGTGAATTTGTTAGAGAGCTGCATTTGATCAACAAGGCCCATCACACAAGCGCTTGCTACAACTGCAGGTAAAAAGTACGAATTAAGCTTTTATTACTCTGCGCGTGTAGTTGGCAATGAACAAACAAATAAAGCTGAAGTTTTTTGGAATGGCGAGTCATTAGCAGTTGTTAATAGCAGCACTCAAGGTTGGACTAAATACAGCTTTACTGTTGAAGCTGACAGTGCCAGCTCATTACTAAGCTTTGCAGGTGCCGGTACATCAGATTCATTAGGTGCATTTATTGACAATGTAGTTGTTACTGAAGTTGCTGAGCCTTGCGCTGTTACCACTGGTTTATACGGTATTAATAACTTTGGCTCTGAAACTGAAGGCTATGTATATCACTTCAATCCAGAATCAAGCGCTGTAACTGTAGTTGCTGGCCTGAGCAATACAGCATCAAATATTGCTAGCAATGACGGTGTGCTTTATTTCATGGAGCAACTTGATAAAAGCAGCAAAGCGTCAAAAATCTATAGCCTAGATTTAGCCACTGATACGCAAGCTGAAGTTGCAGATGCGACATCATTCCCGATTTATCGCTCAACAGTGACTGCAGATGGTCTGTCTTTACGTGCGACAAGCAAAACATACATGTATGATTTTGACCTAACTACAGGTGAAAAAACGGTATTAGGTAAACTATCGTATGAAGGCGATACATTTGCAGACGGCGACATCGCTTATTCAAGTGATTACAACGTACTTTACGTGTTAACAGGTCAAGCACTTTACACAGTGGACGAAGGTAACCTTGAATTAACCCGAATCGGTGAGCACGGTGTTAATTGGGCGTCAGGTATTGCGATTGCTGATGACGGTACAATTTATATTTCAGGTAGAGAAAGCGGCGAGAATGCAAAAATCTACACCTTAGATCAAAACACCGCTGAAGCGACATTCGTAATGGATGGTCCGGCACACGTAAACGATTTAACGTTTGTTAGTGAAGCAGTTTGCGCAGCAGAGTAAACTGTGTTTAAAGCCATAAAATGCCAGCTTAGCTGGCATTTTTTTTAGCTAATCTTAGGTATCACTTATTAGTGAGCTTCTTTTGCTCTAACATTTCTTTCCAGTGCATCACTTCTGCTGGCAAAATAGGTGCAACTCCGCTAAAGCCCGCAACTTCAAGCATCTCTTCAACGCTAACAACACCTTTTTTACGTTTAAATACACCACGCACATAAGCAACTGCATGCAAACCTCTTTCTGAGTGAAACTTTTGCTCAATGTAAAAGTATTTATGGTCCCAGCCAACCAAGCGAGTGCTAACTGTGTACTTTTGCATTGGCTTAATATCGCGAATATAGGTAATTGCAGTTGCATTAACGATTGGAAACCAGCGGCGCTTCATTATGTGCTTTAACAAGCCTACTCGCTCAGTCATCCAAGTACGGGCAAGATCCATCATCGCTAAATAACGAGAATTAGTTAGATGAAAATTGATATCGCAATCGGTTGGTAACGCTTTAAATTCAATATCAATCGTGTCTAACAATTGCTGATAATCACGATTACGTTTAATTTTAAAAAACAGTAGTATAAGTCGAAAATAGAGGTTCACGGCAAAGGTCTAACCAGTTAATAATGCACAAAGTGTATCACAGCATATTGCTAAGGCGAATATTCTGCTCTAATCTGTGCATATATTAGTATAAAAAAAGAATAACCTAATGAAATTATTTAGTTTGGTAACTTTGTTCACTGCAAGTTTTTTCACCAGCTCAGCATTTGCTGACTTCAACTTTCCAGGTGACGGTACTTTAAAATATCCAACGGGTATTGAGAAAGCCTTTAAATTTGGTTTCGCTTGGCAACAAGGTTCTGAAAAGTTCACTATTGGTGGGCGTTGTTTCCTAAAAGTTTGAACTATCTTGCCAGCCTGTGATCAGATCATCTATATCCTACTAGCCCGTGCAACAACAATGAGCAAAATCACAAACTGGTCTCACTATAATCAAGCCCTCGTTA
>NZ_JBECOT010000129.1:0-2246 GCF_040104395.1 Pseudoalteromonas sp. BZA4 | reverse complement strand
CTTAAGTGTTCAAAACTTAACTTTGCTTGAAGATAGGTTTTGTTGATGTCTAACCATTCAGCACTTTTTATCGTTTTCGAATTTGCATAATTTTTAACAGACTCAAGATGCTTCTTACTTTTTAAAAATATTGATTTACTGGCATCTATTTCTTCTAAAAAGTGATGTACTTCTGGCCCTTCTATCCTAGCTACTTTTTGTCCTTTACTTACCTTAACACCCGGATTGTATAAAAAAGATATTTGTTGCGGTGTAAAAGGCAGTTGTACTTTGAAACTGGATTTAGGTTTAAAGGATACCTCTCCAAGCACTTGCTCTATCTCCATACTGTCAACCTGATGTACGGTTTTGAACTGATGTTTAAAGCTTCCCAATTGTGAAGTGGCGATCACTGAATTGGTGACTTGTTCAGCTTGAATATGCATGCTTAAAACGGTTAACAACATTGACGCTATTAATGAGAATAATCGATATGAGGTTGCTATCATTTGTTACTGACTCTTGTTAGGCTAACTGGGATAGTTGCCTTGAATTGTTTTTAAAGTGAACTTACCTTACAAATAATGTTTAGTTTTTACGTCAGGCATGTGTTGTAGATTTATGAGACAAATGTCCCATATGCTTTTTAACTGGTTGATTTTAAATGAAAGATAAATCGATAGCGGTGCTTCTAGCTATAATAATGGTACTCAATTTTTTTGATGTAATTACTGATATTTCTTTAGGTGTTCCAACTTGGCATATTGTCGAAGAAAGCTTGATTGTTTTAGCTTCAGCGATTGGTTTTGTTTTTTTGGTTCGAGATATTTCAAACCGCACAAAGCGTATTAAACAGTTGAAAAGTGAATTAGATAAATCGGGCATTCAACTAAAAAATATTTCGGAAGAAATGAAGCACGCTCGTATAAAGTACAGTGAAGTCATAAATGAACAGTTTAATCAGTGGAGACTGACAAAAAGTGAACAAGAAGTTGCTATGTTAATGCTGAAGGGATTGAGTTTTAGAGAAATTAGTGGTGTAAGAGATACCAAAGAAAAAACAGTTCGTCAGCAGGCTTCTAGTATATATGTCAAAGCGGATGTAGAGGGTCGGCATGAGTTTTCAGCTTGGTTTTTAGAAGACTTCATGGAGCCAGACAGTACACTAGAGTAGAGTAGTCATCCTTTATCTTACCTACTATTATCTAGAAGATAAGAACACTTTAGCTTATGTAAAGTTGAATAATCTAAAAGGCATAGGCTTAACTTGAAATAATGGCCGTTTTTGACAAAGAGCCGCAATTCGCCTCTGAAACGTTTTTGTCCAATAACGAGTTAGATAATGCGCCAGATTTAGATGGTTTGATATTCTTCATTACTTTTCTTTATTTTATTCATAGCTTCAAGGATTGCATTTTCATGCATCATGAATAAATTGTTTGATTCTTTTGAGTACGTCCCGTGTTGCTCCTCTGCGGAAGTGTAATGCCTTCCGGAGCGGTCATGATTTGTATGTAAAATATGCAGCATTCTATTTGCTTCAGCTTCATTTTTTTCTTCTGTTGATGGCTTTTTCTCAGAGTTACTTATGTGGTGTAATATTTCTTTTGAGTCAATTTCAGCTTCCGTTAGTGTTGAATAATTATTTGTTAATGCAACCATTACATTTGTTTTAGCAAGTTTTCTAAACATAGTTAAGCAAGAACCTTTAGAGCCTTTCTTGTTAATTTTATAAGGGTTTGCCTTATCCATATTCTTAGGTGCATTTTTCTGCATGAACTCCCTAAGCGTATTGTATGGTAAATGATTTTCAGGATTTCGTATGCTTACAAACAAGTACTCTTTTATCTCACCATATACTCTTTTTGAATATGCTAATTGATCTTTTATGGCTTTTATCATTTCACTGGTTAATATTATTTTCTGTTCTTGTTGGTTTTTTGTTGGCCCTCTTTCTGTTGTGGTGCTACCTGGTATTATCAAAACCTTCGGATCATCTAAATTATCTAAATAGCTGCTCTTTAATGTGCAAGCGCACTGAGGTCTTAATGCGGCAAAAATACAAAGCTTTAAAGCATTTACTAAATTTCTATTTTCGTTGTGTTCCAGGGTGATTAATAGCTTTGCTGTAGATTCATTATGGCCTTGTTGATCAAATGCAGCTCTCTAATAAACTCACTTAACTTACTGATATTTAGGCAGACCAAGGGTGTTGATCTTATTTAGCGCCTTCACTTTGATCATCGCTTCAACCAGTTGGCGATTGT
>NZ_JBECOT010000128.1:0-2388 GCF_040104395.1 Pseudoalteromonas sp. BZA4 | reverse complement strand
ATGACAACACAAACGTATTTTTATATTGAAAAATACTACAACTCAGTAAGAAGGCATGGCACCCTAGGCTATAAAAGTCCCATGCAATACGAACAAGTTAATTAAACCCCGTGTCTACTTTATCGGGTTCAGATCATCTTGCATTTTTTATTGGTGTTGAAATCCCCCGTACTATGCCATTTATTTTTGCTTGGTTATGTTTATTAACAGTGGGCGGTGCGCGCATTGTTGTGCGCGCAATGATAGGAAAATTAACTACAGCAAATAAAGAGTCGGTTATTATTTATGGTGCCGGTTCTTCTGGTAGGCAGCTAGCTACAGCTTTAGGTGCCGGGCCAGAATACTTTGTACGTGCTTTTATTGATGATGACGAAACAAAGCAGGGTTCTATTATTCAGGGTATTCCTGTTATTGCATTTAAAGATGTTTATGACCTAATTAATAGGGGTAAAGCTACTAAAGTATTGCTGGCAATGCCAAGTGAGAGCCGAGCTCGCCGAAAAGAGATATTGGCCCAACTTGAGCCACTTTCTATTAAAGTGCTATCTATACCCGGTATGGCTGATGTAATTGAGGGTAAAGCAAAGCTTTCTGAATTTAGAGATGTTGAAATAGAAGACTTATTAGGCCGCGACTGTGTTGCGCCAAAGTCTCATTTATTAGCTGCTAATATTAAAAATAAAGTGGTTATGGTTACTGGTGCTGGTGGTTCTATTGGCTCGGAGCTTTGCCGCCAAATTGTCAAGCAAAAGCCAACTAAGCTTGTATTGTTTGAGTTAAGTGAGTTTGGTTTATATTCAATAGAAAAAGAGCTTACCGAGTACGTTGCAAATAACCAACTTGATGTAGAGCTGATTCCTATAATGGGCTCTGTACAGCGTATTAACCGTATTGAAACAGTAATGATTGCCTTTGGTGTACAAACGGTTTACCACGCCGCAGCATATAAACATGTACCACTTGTTGAGCACAACGTTGTTGAAGGGGTACGTAATAATGTATTTGGTACGTATTATACTGCCAAGGCTGCAGTTAATGCCAAGGTAGAAACATTTGTACTTATTTCTACCGACAAAGCCGTACGCCCAACTAATGTAATGGGGGCTACAAAACGCATGGCAGAGCTATGCTTGCAAGGCTTAGCGCAAAACAAAGGTAAAAGCCATAATACCCGTTTTTGTATGGTACGCTTTGGTAATGTATTAGGCTCTAGTGGTTCTGTTGTACCGTTGTTCCGTAGGCAAATACGCGAAGGCGGCCCGATAACGTTAACCCACCAAGATATTACTCGCTTTTTTATGACTATACCTGAAGCCGCACAGCTTGTTATACAAGCGGGCGCAATGGGCAAAGGTGGTGATGTGTTTGTACTCGACATGGGCGAGTCAGTTAAAATAAAAGACCTTGCAAGCAAGATGATTCGCTTATCTGGCTTTGAAGTAAAAGATAAAAACAACCCACATGGTGATATTGAAATTACATGCACAGGCCTGCGCCCAGGCGAGAAACTATACGAAGAGTTACTAATAGGCGATAACGTAGGCGAGACATCGCACGAGCGTATTATGACAGCCAATGAAGTTATGCTGCCTCTAGCTGAGCTCAATGTATTTTTAGAAGCCCTTGATGTTGCTTGCCATAACTTTGATCACGAAGTTATTAGACAATTATTACTTGATGCGCCAACAGGGTTTAACCCAACAGATGGTATTTGTGATTTAGTGTGGAACGCTAAACAAACTATTACTCTTAGCGGCAGTGATTATGAAGAGCAGGCTAAGGTCGTAAACCTAAAGGGTTAAGATAGCTAGGGCGAAGACATAATTCAGGTGCGCCAAGCTAGCGTGACGTCTAAGGTGATTTAGGTGCGTGATTTATTTCGCGCGAAGATATATTCATAAAGAGAATCACGAGCTGTTAGCAGTTAGTTTGAAGCCTAACGAAGGGGTATGTTAGCGCAGCGTTCATTTTCTTAAAGGTGTTGAATGCCAGGCTAGAGAAAGTTAATTGCACAAAGAGAAACAACTGAGAAGAAAAAGAGTAGACAAAAATATACTTTGTTTACCTCTTAAGCGAAGTGTCTCTTACCCTCTTAGTGCAATAAAATGTCTTTGGTGTAGGCGTGTATTTCGCGCGAAGATACATTCATAAAGAGAATCACGAGCAGTCAGCTGTCAGTTTTGAGTCGACTTATTTTGTTCTAGGGCTTTACTAAAGGTCTATCTCGTAGGTGGCGCTTTAATGCCGAAGATCTTAACTCTATTCACGGCTAAAGCCGTTTATATGGACTCCTCCTATTGCACAATACCCTTCGGTAATTTTGTCAGACTGCGTACTTATATGCGGGCTCATAATGAGGAGCTACCTCGGCCCTATGATGTATTCGCG
>NZ_JBECOT010000127.1:0-2602 GCF_040104395.1 Pseudoalteromonas sp. BZA4 | reverse complement strand
CCTCAAATGCTTAAACAAAACATTTAAAGAACACGGTTAAAGATAACCGTCAATTTCCCTTGGTAATTAGCGATTACGACAGAATCGCGTGGTAATTAAAGTACGACAAAATCGCTTGGTGTTAACAGTCAGGTTTGTTGAGTAATCAATTGAATCTGACAGTTTTTCATATGCTAGAAAATAGGGGGGTGTAACTCGTTATTGCCTCTAGATGAGCTAACGTAATTACTCAATAGGTCTGCTTTGAGTGATCCGATACAGTGCTATGCATTTAATGCTATTGGCTAAACTCCATAAATCTGACATACCACATAACTTTTATGTTATTACCAATACGAGGGACTGTGTAAATATATTAGTTTTCTTGTTGTGCTTCCATATTCAAAAAAATAAGCGATGAGCGCAATTTATCTTTCTGAATCTCTCTAGTATTAATAAAAAATTATAGTTGGTAATACATACGTTATTTGTTAAGAATAGATTTATTAATACATGAGCGTGACATCTGCAGAAAGATGCGCGAAGCGCACAATATAAAATTGTTATACGTCGAACAGGCATCACAGATGATTTTTAATAAATTCATTAGAGTATTCAAAGAAACGAAAGGGATGCCAAAGTTATTCCAGTTTCAGCATATGCTTAACTCAATTACATATTCACTAATGGTACTTTTTGCTTTCTGGCCTTGGCCAAACGGAGAGTATTCGTTGAATGGGCGCAGCCTTACTTACCAAGAATTTTGGTTAACAGGCATGGCACCTGGTTTCCTATTATTTTGCATACTAATCATTTCAATTTGCTTCGCTTCAGTGAATAAACACTGGGCTGGCCGTGTAGGTACTTTTTTATACTGGGCATCTATTATTGCCTTTATGTCTTTCTATTCTTTAACTGGGGTAGTAATAGGTGGGGCATTAATTGCTTTTTGGGCGTACTATGTGTTTTATAGTACTGGGATGAGGCAGTTTTTTGCTCAGTCAAAAGTATAACAAACAAATTATGGCACTAGCTACCGCTCGTTGGAACGCAAAACCTTGGCGTGCGCTCTCGTGACTAATTTTAACCAAACATAGTAGCACATAGTTTTTCGTTATCTACTTAGAGAGAGCCTGAGTTAAATGGATGCATTGAGCAAGCTTCAAGAAAAAAATAAAATCCACTCTAGACATCAGCGTAATGCTAGCTGGAGCACAGTTTGGGTGTTTTTACTAATGAGCCCATTATTGTCTAGCTATGGGAGCGAATTTTACTTTTCTGTGATAAAAAACATTCAAATTGAGGCTCCGCACCCATTTATAGTCTTATTTGGCTCGTTATGTTTTGGTTTACCTTTATTAGCTATCGGTGACTGCATTCTTTTCAAGCGCGTTAATAAATTACTTCTTTTAATTATCGCAGAAGCTTGGTTCATCTGGTTTTGGGTTGTTAATCCATTATCTTGGTTGGCTTTTTTACCATTGATTCCTGCATTTGTTATATTGCAAATACAACTCCCTCAAATAAGAACAGGTAAGTAAAGGGTATATAACAAGATAGTAAGTGGGTAAATTAACATTTGGCTGTTTTCATTGTGTTCAACAGTGTCAGCGAACTATAAATTTATTAATTAGGAGAGAGTTATCCATGGAAGCACTAGAAAGAATCACTGAAAGAGTATGTCGCAACGGTCATCCAGATGATCCGGAGACACCAAGACCATTACTTTCAATTGATGAGTTTTTCGAGGGAAACGATGTAGTAGGAAGCATAGGATGCAATTTAATTGATATTCCGCATCCCAATGAATTTTTCAAAGTATTTAAGGCTATTAGCCACCGACCTGATGTAAAGGATATTAGAATCCAAGTATCTGCTTTTGATGATCCAGATTGGCCATTTTCGGATACAGTGTACATAATGACCTCTGCTTCTGAATCTGAGGTAGGTTCATGGTTCCCTGAACACTTAAAACCCGACGAAATTTGGGAGGGCTTTGTTAATCAAGATTACGAGGCTTATGAAATACCCACTGAAACCCGCCCAGTAGCAGTTTGGTGGGATTAATAAGCAATTTATCAAACATTGAATATGTGCTTAATTATTAGAGCGTAAGATCCCGTTGTATTACTTACAACCTAAATGGGTCGGTAACTGTCAAAAGGATGTTCAAAATTAAAAAGTTAATATTGATTTGTCTTATCTATGCTTTATCGGGGTGTGCTTCTTCTGATGTGGAACCTGTTCCAAAAGGCTGGGTTTTGCTTTCGTTCGATATTGATAGCAATGGAAATCCTATTAATATCAAAGTTCTTGAGTCAAATCCGTCTATTGTTTTTGATAAAGAAGCTGTTATTGCCTTGGAGAAATGGAAATTCAAACCTAAAGTTGTAAATGGTGTTCAAGTTGCTCAAAAGGAATTGCAAGTCAGGTTGGATTTTGAGTTGAATGACGAAAATTAATAATCCAATAAAAGCTTATATTACTCATTCTTTGTGGCGTTGTTTCCTAAAAGTTTGAACTATCTTGCCAG
Source organism: Pseudoalteromonas sp. BZA4 (assembly GCF_040104395.1). Lineage (NCBI taxonomy): Bacteria > Pseudomonadati > Pseudomonadota > Gammaproteobacteria > Alteromonadales > Pseudoalteromonadaceae > Pseudoalteromonas > Pseudoalteromonas sp. BZA4. The sequence goes on along the minus strand of NZ_JBECOT010000127.1, from coordinate 90 downwards.
CCTGTGATCAGATCATCTATATCCTACTAGCCCGTGCAACAACAATGAGCAAAATCACAAACTGGTCTCACTATAATCAAGCCCTCGTTA
>NZ_JBECOT010000126.1:0-2750 GCF_040104395.1 Pseudoalteromonas sp. BZA4 | reverse complement strand
CAATCGCCAACTGGTTGAAGCGATGATCAAAGTGAAGGCGCTAAATAAGATCAACACCCTTGGTCTGCCTAAATATCAGTAAGTTAAGTGAGTTTATTAGAGAGCTGCATTTGATCAACAAGGCCTATTGAACGTGGCTACGACCGTAAAACAGTTAATACCACGGCAATTCTTATTTTAATTTTAATCGCTGTATCGGTGATTTATTTTATTAGCTGGCGGTTAACAATTAATCGCGAAATTGCAAAGCGTAAAGAAGCTGAAGAAGTGGCGTTGATTAAGCTTAACTTCACCCAAAAACTCATTGACGACTTGCCCACTATGGTGGTGATACAAGATCAGCATCAAAAACGCGTTATGTGGAATCGTGCCTACAAAGAAAATTTTGCGCACCTGTGGGATGAAAATAATCAATATTTGCGTGGCGATATTAAAGTCGTAAAAAAACTGATTTCACAAAATGAGCAGAGTTTGAACTCTGGCAAAGTCATTAATCAGCATATTAATTACACCAATAAAGCAGGCAAAGAATTGGAGCTGCTTTACAGTAAAAAGCCTTATTTGGGCTTAGATGGTGAACTAGCAGGCATAATGACAGTACTTACAGATGTTACCGAGCATCGCCACTTGCAGCGTGAGAATAAGTCAGTTCAACAGCTCCTGCAAACCATCACAGATACCATACCCGGCGGCGTATTCCAGTATGAGTATTATGACAACGGTGAGGGGTGTTATACCTATATAAGTAAGGGTGCGCAAAGTTTATTAGGTGTCACTTCACGCATGATTAACCAGCGCGGTATGACGGGATGTATTTCGCCCTTTATTGTTGATGAAGATCGCGTGCAAATCGCCAAAAGTTTTAAAGCCGCGACAAAACAAAACAAACTGATCGATATTGAGTTTCGGATAAATAATCTCGGTCAGCAAATTTGGTGTCGTTATATTGCTAATGCTGAAATTAATAAACGAGACGATAAGCAAGGTGTTCGTTGGAATGGTATCTTGCTCGATATTAGCTTACTGAAACGTCAACAAGCAGACTTAAGTAAAGCTACTCAGCTTGCACATCAAGCTGATCTAGCAAAAAGCCGCTTTATTGCCACTATGAGTCATGAATTAAGAACGCCAATGTCTGGGGTAAATGGCTTTATAGAGTTGTTAAAATCATCACCGCTTGATGAAGAGCAGCATTACCTCGTTGAGCACATTGATAACTCTGTTTCAAAGCTGCGAACCTTAGTTGATGATATTTTATATTTTGCAAACACCAGTAGTGGCAAAATTGAAGTAGAGTCAAGAGAAGTTGATTTAGAAGCACACCTATGCCGTGTTATGCGTGCCCACGAATACCACGCTAAACAAAAAGGGCTGATGTTCAATATAGTATGGCGTACTGCTGCCTATACTTTAGCTTCGGTAGATATAAGTCATTTAATGCAAGTCCTTTCTAATGTTCTAAATAACGCCGTAAAATTTACAGAGCAAGGCAAAATAAGCTGTGATGTGTTATTTGATAAACAATCATTGAAAATTGAAATATCAGATACAGGTAAAGGTATGACTGTTGAGCAGCTTGCCAATATATTTACCCCTTTTGAACAAGCAGATAACTCGATTCAACGACGTCATGGAGGTACAGGCTTAGGCTTGAGCTTGGCAAAGCAACTTGTTGAAGCTATGCAAGGTGAAATATCCATTTCAAGTACTTTTGGTAAAGGTACTAATGTGTACATCTCTATGCCGCTTAAAAAAGTCAGTAAACATAAACTGCGGTCTATATCAGTAAATTGGGCTGTGTGCACTCAAAACCAACAATTAATAAATAATCTAGCCAGTATGGGTGTAAAGCATCATCAATTGAACTGGCCAATTGATAAAGAGGCATTTCAAGAAGCTGATAACATCCTTATAGATGAAAGCTATGTTAAACAGGTTTGGGGAGCTAATTGGCAGCAATCAATCAGTGTTGCTAACAACAACTACATTTTAGTCGCAAGCCCTAAAAAGACCCTTTTATCGACAAATTGCAACTGTCATGTTTTACCTTCAGAGCCATTATATCCAGATACATTGCGAGAACTTATAAATAGTGCTCATACTAACTCTGATGATGGCGTTCCTGTACAGAGTGTTCCGTTTCACGGACAAATATTAATTGCCGAGGATAATAAAACAAATCAGCTATTACTCGAAAAGCAATGCCAGAAATTAGGGATTAAGGCAGTTATGGTTGATGATGGTATAGCTGCACTTAGAGCCCTTGAAACAGGGCAGTATGATTTATTATTAACTGACTGCCATATGCCAGACTTAGACGGATTTAAATTAACTGAACAGTTACGCAGTCAAGATAAATTCAAGGCTTTGCCAATTATAGGTTTTACCGCGGACGATTCTCAAGAGTGTTTAAATACAGCCTTAAAGTCAGGAATGAACTGCGTTTTATTTAAACCATATAAACTTAATGAGTTATATAATCGATTAGTCGAGTTTATAGATTTAAATAGTGAGTCTTTGCAAGACAGCAAAGATAATGCCGATATAAGCATACAAGGTATAAAAGATAAACAGCACTGGTTAAATGTATTTGGTAATGAGAATGATGCAAAAATGTTAGCGGAAGGGCCTTGTTGATCAAATGCAGCTCTCTAACAAATTCACTTAACTTACTGATATTTAGGCAGACCAAGGGTGTTGATCTTATTTAGCGCCTTCACTTTGATCATCGCTTCAACCAGTTGGCGATT
>NZ_JBECOT010000125.1:0-3115 GCF_040104395.1 Pseudoalteromonas sp. BZA4 | reverse complement strand
AACGTGCGCTAAACGCCAGACCTAGAAAGTGCCTAGGTTACAAACAGCCTGTCGTTGTGTTTAACGAATTACGCAATGCGGCCTAATTTAGCGAGTGGTGCACTTCGGGGTTGAATTCGCGCTTACAAGATTAGTAATTTTGCCATAATTACATTATCTAGCTTGGTATCTATATGTATGGTTGCTTTTCATAAAGTTGCTTTCTAAAAAATCTTAATCAAATTAAATTTATTTAAATAGATTTAGATTGAACCTATTTGGCGGTAATGTTAGTTATTTTAACTATACGAAATATAAATAGCTTAACTTGCTTTGTGAAATATTAAGAAAATTAACTTTGAACTTAAAGTTATCGGTCACAATAAAAAAGCTTTTTAAGGAAAGCAGATGCAGAGTAAACACTTTACAATCAAAATCATGACCAAAAAGGAAGTTGAACTCATGATTGATTGGGCTGCAGAAGAAGGCTGGAATCCAGGCCTTAATGATGCAGAGTGTTATTTTGCCGCTGATCCTGAAGGATTTCTTGTTGGTTTTCTTGGCGATGAGCCTATTGCTACAATTTCTGCCATTAATTACCACGATGCATTTGGCTTTATCGGCTTTTACATTGTTAAACCTGATTACCGTGGCAAAGGTTACGGAATGCAAATTTGGAATGCCGCGTTAAAGCGCCTTAAAGGGTTGAATATTGGCCTTGATGGCGTGGTGGAACAGCAAGAAAACTATAAAAAGTCTGGTTTTAATCTGGCTTATCGCAATATCCGTTTTGCAGGAGTAGGCGGTGGTAGGTCACCGCAAAATGCAGATATTGTAGATCTTAATGCTGTGCCATTCGAAATTATTGACGCATACGAACAGGCTTTTTTCCCGGTAAACAGGGCAAACTTTACTAAAGCCTGGTTAAGCCAACCCCAGTGCGATGCGTTTGGCGTAATGCAAAATGGGGAATTGGCAGGATACGGCGTTATTCGCAAATGTCAGAATGGCTTTAAAATTGGCCCTCTATTTGCCGACTCACCAGAAATGGCTGAATCTCTATTTCTAACTTTAAAATCTAAAGTGGGTGCCTCTGACGCTATTTTCCTTGATACGCCAGAAATCAATCAAGCTGCTGTTGCTTTAGCACAGAAGTACAACATGCAGGTGTCATTTGAAACCGCCAGAATGTATACCGGCGAATGTCCGAGCTTGCCATTAAATCGTATTTTTGGCGTGACTTCATTTGAAATCGGCTGAGTTAGATTTAGAAATTAACTGATAACTATGCCATAACGTATAAACTTAATTTGAAATGATAAAAAAGCACATCAAACTCTGTAGTTCTAATTCTTTCATTTCTAGCATTAATTGAGCAAGTTTCCCCCAATTAAACCTTACTAAAGAGTATGTAATCCATTGTCTCAGATAATGAGGTTATTTCTATTGCAGTGAGCCCTGATTTAGAAAAATTACCAGAAATGGTTCATTGGATAGACGCAAAAACGATTGATGCAATAGTCTCTTGCAGAAAAGTTGGCGTTATCATCCAGACAGCACCTGCAAATTGAAAAGGGATTACACTGACGTTTAGATTTTGGTTTCAAAGAAGATGATTGCCGTATTAGGCGTGAAGGAGCGGCATCAGTGTTCGCTGGACTTACACATATCGCCTTTAATCAATTAAAAGCTGAAAAATGTCATTAAAGCATGCTAGTCAAGCAAAATAAAGAGATGTGCAGCACGGTCTAACTTGAATAGTTCTTGAATTTATAATGTTTATTCATGCTCTTGCCCTGAGTGATAAGCGTGAAGGAGTATAATCGTTCATGAGCTTCCAATTAAATTTAACCTTATAGTATTTAATATATTGCGTCAGGAAAAGTTCCAATTCGCTTCTTGTAAAAAAGTTATTTAGTATGGTTTTTGTATTTATTCTGTCTCTTTTTTTAATGGTGTTCTAAAATAAGATTGTTATATTTGATGAGATTTTTTAAAGGGAGATCAATATGGCTAAGTTATATATTTCAATAGTATTATATTTTCTCTTTTCTTTTACTAGTGCTAATGCAGAAGATTTTACTGGTAAAGGTCATAGTTATTGGGGGTTTAATAATACGGGTAAGTCCTTATTTATCCTCAAACCTCAACTAGATGGTAAACAGCTAAAATCAGGGGGTGAAAATAAATCCTTTTTTTTGAAAAACTTAAATGTAAGCGATATCAAAGAAAATATGGCATTGCTGCAAAAAAATAGAGTTGCTAGTAGTTCCATTAGTTTTGACTATCAAACAAAAAATGTAGAACAAGGAGTTTTTGGTCTTGAAGTTTTTCATAAAGGAAAATGGAGGGAGGTTTGGAAAATAGATGCTGCTAAAAATAGTTTAAGTAATGGTGAGTGGGTTACACAATCCGTTAGTTTTAATTTTTATCCAGGCAATAAAAATGTTCGATTTTTTGGTACGGCAAGTGGTGAAGATGATGCGGGAGGTATTTCTTTAAGTAATATAAGCTTACAGTCGTTAGCAACTAACTCTTTTATTGAGTATAAATACGATGAGTTAGGTAGGTTAATTTGCGCAGTAGATAATTTAAATGACGCAAGGGAATTTGAATACGATGATGCTGGAAACAGAAAAAATGTAAGCATTGGAAGCTGTAATTAAATCAAGGAGAAGTCATGAATAATTATTTGTTAAAATCTACCGCAGTTTGTTTTTTGTTATTATTAAATGGAGCTCTAGCCTCTACTTACAATGGCCCTAAATTAGGTAAGCCAGAATGCACAGCTACTGACCGAAAACATGTAGATATGGTTAGTGGGATGATTTCGTATAGTATCAACGATGTCAGTATTGGTCATGGTAACTTAGCTTTGTCTCATTCAATATCTATTAATGCGAATGATGCTTTAAATTTAGCTTCATTCAATCCTGGCTATAAAGATATGTATTATGGGGGTATTCGTCGCAATTTGTATAGCAAATCACAAAATGGACTAAGATTTTTTCACGGCAAGATCATTATAAATTGAACTTATAGAGCAAGTAGTGATCAGATCAAGGCATAATAATTACTTGGTCGCATAAATATGAGCACTACTTTTCTGAAACATTTTAATTCAATTACAGATCCT
>NZ_JBECOT010000124.1:0-3212 GCF_040104395.1 Pseudoalteromonas sp. BZA4 | reverse complement strand
GGGGTTCTAGGGATTTTCCCCTCTAAAAAGACTTAATCCTCTGTAGACCACACCAATAAATGGCTGCGGAGGTGGGTTACTACTTATAAGTGTGGCAAATTAGGTAAATATCGTACATTTAATACGGAACAGCCCTGATATGGCCATCAAAAACGAAATTACTATTCTCACGAGAGCAGAACAGGCAGATCTTTATTCCCCACCCATTTTTTCAATCGAAGAACAACGTCTGTACTTTTCTCTGAACGATGCGGAATTGGCAGTTTTTCGGTCAATTCGTCTCAGAGCTCATAGATGTTACTTTGTCGCGATTTTGGGATACTTCAAATCAAAGCCCGTCATCCTAGATATCGCTTACTCGCAGGTTTCTAAGGATTTAATGTTCATCAGTAAAGAGCTGCTTGGCGGCAAGGGGCTCAGACCATTCACTCCCTCACAAAAACAAAAAGATCGACTCTACGCAAAAGTATTAGACCTTGCTGGTTATCACAAATGGGACGAAAGTCAGCACTTCAATTCTCTTTTCGACCACCTTGTTCAGGTGGGCAATGCCTGGCTGGAGCCGCGTTACCTCTTTGATACTGCTATTGAATTCCTAACCAGTCACAGCATTGCTATCCCTAGGTACACCGTACTCCAGAGACTGATAAGCAGAGCGATGCAGCAGGTCAGAAAAGACCTGGCGCACCAACTTAATCAACTCACCAGTCCTGAACTTCACGTCTTTCTGGACAGCATAACAGCCATTGATGACGGACTAAGCCTGAACCAGCTCAGAGGCGGTGCAAAAAGTCTGACCGTACCTGAACTTAAAAAAGAGCTTGCCCTTTATCATCAGTTAGCGCCATGGCGCACGCAAATCAATGGCGTTATCGATGGGCTTAATCTGTCTCTTAAAAATCGACAACACTTCGGTGAGCTCATCAACTATTACGGTAGTAAACTCAAACGATTCAAACGCGCACAGCAGCATCTATGGTTGCTATGTCACCTGACAGAGCGGATACAACTGGCACTGGAACGGTTAACTGATGGGTTCATTTACCATATCCGCAAGCAACAAGAAGCTGCCAACACCTTTGCACAACAAGCAGTGTTCCTGTCCTGGCAGTCAGCCGCGGACAATGTCACGAAAGCGGCAGAGTTACTGCATCTGTTTGTGGATGAGAACATTGATGATAATCAACCCTTCTCAGTAGTCAGACAACAGGCATTGAAGGTCATGAATGACAGGGATATCCAGACCCTCTGCCTTTACCTGAAAAAACAGAAACGGACCGTGGAAGAGTACCAGTGGCAACATTACGATGAACAATGCAATCTCCTGGAGCAACTGTTAAGGCAGGTGTTCTTGTGCCTTGAATGTGAGGCCGGTAAAGGCTCAGAAGCCGTCGTCGCCCAACTTCAACAGATGCAGACGGAAATCGCATTCGGTGGACCACTGAAGACGATGGATACGTCGCTCATCCCGAAAAAGCACCTCCCATGGTTGGTTAAACAGGATAACGTTAACCCGCAACGTTACGAATGGCTGCTCTACCGGCAGTTAACCTCACGACTGAATGGACGCATTTATTTGCCAAATGTTACCAAATACCGCGCACTGGAAGACGACCTGATCCCCCAGACATCGCAGGATACCTTGCTGGCCTCATCAACACTGGACAGACTAAAACAGCCCGCAGAGTTATTGTTACAGGAGAAACAACACCGGCTGGAAAGTGCACTCAAAGACGTTGCTCTCCATATTGATGAGGGAGACAATCGAAATGTGATCATGAAAAATCGTACCGGTACCCGCTGGCGTCTGCCGACCAAAAGCGCTACATCTCTGGTCAACAATCCCTTTTTTAAGCGAATGCAACCGGTCGGTATCGCGGATGTACTGCGGTATGTAGAGCGCGAAACCGGGTTCATGAAATGTCTGACTCATGTACTTCCGATACAAAAACAAGGGTTCACTCATCAGGATGATTTACTGGCCATTCTGATTGCCAACGCCACTCACCGTGGTGTGTATGGCATGGCGCAGATCTCCGATCGAAGCTATGAACACCTGAGTACGGTGCAGGCCAACTATATCCGGCCTGAAACGCTGCATGACGCCAGCGACGTGATCAATAATGCGGTTGCAGCGCTACCCATCTTCCGCCACTACCATATTCAGGAGGACCAGCTGCATGCCAGTGCGGATGGTCAGAAATTCGAAACCCATCTGGAAACCTTTAAAACCCGGTACTCCTCTAAGTATTTCGGCACCAACAAAGGGATCACGGCCATGACACTGGTGGCCAACCACAGCGCCCTCAATGCTCGGATCATCGGTTCCAACGAGCACGAATCACACTATATTTATGACCTGTTACAATCCAACAGCAGTGAAATCAAACCTGACGTACTCTCGACAGATACACACGGTGTCAATCATGTTAACTTCGCCTTACTGGATCTATGCGGTTACAGTTTTGCACCGCGATACGCGCAGTTCAGTAGTGTCATCAATGATCTGTTTGATGTGACTGAAAGTGAACAAGGCAGCACCATACTGGCGCTAAAGAAGCCTATCAGAACGAATGTTATTACAACGGGATGGCAAGATATCAGGCGTATTGTTCTGTCACTTCAGACAAAGCGGACGACACAAGCAATGCTGGTAAGAAAGTTGTCTGGTTACCCTTCTGGACACCCAATATTACAGGCTCTGACGGAGTATAATCGACTGGTTAAAGCGCAATATTTACTTGACTACATCGACGATGCCAGTTTGCGGCAGTATGTGCAACGTGCCCTGAACCGGGGAGAAGCATGGCACTTCCTTAGACGAGCCATTGCGTCGGTGAATGGTGATCAGTTCCGTGGCAAAAACGAGTCTGAAATCGCTATCTGGAATGAATGCGCAAGATTGCTTGCCAACGCGATCATCTACTTCAACTCCGCGATACTGAGTCATCTTCTGGGACACTTTGAAGCGAGAGGAGATGAAGAGAAAGCGGGTATCACTCGTGCTGTTTCGCCCGTTGCGTGGCAAAATATCAACTTAAGCGGAACGTATAACTTCACTAATACTGGGAAATTGCCCAATATTGGCGAAATAACAAGGCCGATAGTGGATGATTAGGCTCCAAGCTGAAAGTAAACCACCTCCGCAGCCATTTATTGGTGTGGTCTACAGAGGATTATGTCTTTTTAGAGGGGAAAATCCCTAGAACCCC
>NZ_JBECOT010000123.1:0-3236 GCF_040104395.1 Pseudoalteromonas sp. BZA4 | reverse complement strand
TAAAATCAGCAATCGTTTTAAAGTCGGGTGCCAACTTACCAAGTAGCCACATCAGTTCAATATTGCGTTGGCATTCGGTTTCTAATCGGCGGGATGATTGAATACGGTTGAGGTAACCATAAAGATAAAGCTTTAATAGTGTGGCTGGATGATACTTAGGGCGGCCTGTGGACTTTAAGGTTAATCCTTTAAACCCCAATTCAGCTAGATTTAGTTCCTCAATGAAAACATCAATTACTCTGACCGTATTATCTTCACTGACGTAGTCTTCCAACGATTCTGGAAATAACGTTGATTGGTTACGATCTTCACCGCTTATAAACTTTGACATATTGCCTCAACCCTCGACTGAATCAATAGTCTTATTATATAAATATCAGTATATTAAGTGAACTAAATGTATAGATTAATCGATCATAAGCAGCAGATACTTAGACCAAAAGGTGATCAGAGTTTTCACACAGTCTGTGCCATAAGTGGACAGTGCTAACGCTTTGCTAATTGGCTGCCGCAGCGCAGCGTAGGCAGTCCAGTGGAGGCCATGCTGTTTGTGGCCGGAACGAAATTAAGCAACTTGTTATGTTGAAACATGCTTGATAAGCCCCTTAGCTACGAAATAAAAAACAAAGCAGACAAATAACAGCCCAAGGAAACGAATTGCTTTTGGTGCGTCTTTCTTAATTTTCACCTGAACGGCGATGCCAAACTCATCACCGATGAGCCACAAAAATATCTTGTGTAAACTCCATAAAACCATAAATACGTAAACACTGAGGAGCCCATAAAATTCAACATCGGCTACCATCAACGTGATCGTAATGATTAATGCAGCTACTAATACCCCAAAACTGATTGTCTTAATACGAGCGATCAATATGCTGCTCCAACATAACGCCCCAATATGCCGACGAAAAGAGCGCAGCGAGTTGAGGTCGGAATAATTGGTTTGTTAGCTTTGTATATCAATTTCAACAACTTGAGCCTCTTTAAATATACTTTTAGCTTTTTCAAACACAGTATCTTTATTAGCTGGATGCACCGTAATATCGATTGCGTTATCCGATAATGTAAAAAGTGTAAGACAACCCGCTTTTTGGATTTTTGCTATATCCGACTTTTTTACCAATCGTCCTTTGGTGTTATAAAAACGAGAGTAAGAATTTGTTCTTACCTGCACGTTTGCACCTAGGTCGTTAAACGTTCTTTCTGCTTTGTCCAAAAAGTTGATGGGAATCATTGATTCCAACTTTATAACCAAAACAAAGAATAATACTGAGGCGATAACTAATATTAAAATGTCAATAAAGCCTCCGCAAAGCTAACGCCCGCCACACGGGCGAGCAACTTGTTGCGAGTCCAGCGCCGCAGGCGCGATGTGCTGGCGCTTGTTATGTGCGTACATGCTACAGAACATGAACATCGTTGATTGTTGCAGCATAATTGTTGTTCCCAATTGGTACAAACTCAAATTCAACAGTTAGGTCGGTTATCTCGCCATTGGCGGGTAAATAAAAGCCGAAGATCAATGAGCCTGAATCGGTTTCTAAAAACTCAGGGTAACAATTCGCTATATTTTCGTTTTGAAAACTCACAGGGGCATCGCTACCAAAGTAATCATGCACAGCGTCTTTGAGTTCAGATTCTGCCCATACAACACCATAGTTATTGTTTATATCAATGAGCTTTTCTGCGTCTTCAAATTGATTTGTGGCTAATAAGCTCAGCCAATGCTGACAATAACTTTTAAGTTGATTCTCTTTATCTTCACTGGTGATTGAGAGCATGAGATACCTTAGAGCACATAACGCCTGCAGTTGCGGCGGGTGCGGAGCGCAGCGTAGCACACGTCCGACAACCTGCACTTGTTAAGCATTTTGCGACTTACCAGCAATTACTCCGAATTCACCGAGTATTCTTTGCTCTAGAATTCTAGTTACTGCTTCAAATGATGAGTTCGTATCGATAGCTTCTCTTTGATCGACTAGTTCATATTCAAATGGCAACTCTATCGCCATTTTTGAGGCATAAAACTGACCTAGCTGAAGGCGCCAAGGATAAGATGTGTACTCTGGAGTATAAACATGAAACAAAATCACCTTTTCATAAGCTTGATACTGGCTTAAGAGCCAATATTTTCCAACATTTGTATCAGGGTGAGTTTGTTTTACCTCCACTTCCAAGGCTATAACAACATTCCCATCAGTTAGCAGCCCATCAGCACGAAATCCATTTGAAGGAAAGCCAGGGATTGCTTGAAAACCATTAGTGAACGACAACTTTTCGCTAGCAAACTGTTTCATCCAGTCTGCCAACCTCGATTCATATTTTAGCCACGGTGACTTCACTGGACATGGTTCCTCGTATGCTTAACGCCCAAATTTAGCGCGGAAAGCCGCGCAGCGGGTTGACGTCGCAGCCAGCGCTTTTTGCTGGCGATAAAATTTGATTGTTATGTGTCTGCTGATTCATTAAACAATATCCTGTTTGAAAACGGATCTGTTACGGTAAAACACCTTGCACCCCAAGGGGCATCTTCAATGCTTGGTTTGTTGTATTTGTAAGGCTTTGCAGTAACTTGTGCGAAAAGTTGATCAAGATTGCTTACATTAACGAAGACCTTGCTGCCCGGTGTGCAGTCACCAGAGTGTTCACTCAGATGTAAAACAAAATCGCCAAGCGAAACTTGCATGTAAATTGGGTAACCATCCTCAAAACGATGCTCCCAATCTAGTTCCATACCGAGAAAGCCAAGGTAAAACTCTTTTGCTTTATCTTCATCGAAAATCCGCATTATTGGGATCGTCTGAAACTCCATGCCATCTACTCCATTACACATAACAATTTAATAGTGCGCTCATCGCGCATATTTCTGCCGACGCTACGCTCATTTTTCTACATTATATAGTTTTAACAAATAACCTAAGGTATTACTATCACTAAGTTTTCTAAAACTTTAAAGAAAAGTTAAATAGGACAATATGCGCTCGGCGCTCATTTTCATGAATATATGCGCAAAGAGCAGTTTAACCAATCTATTAACGACGATATTTAGCCAGTATCAATGACCGATTATCGCTCAAAGCCGACCTATAGAGTAATTACGTTAACACGTCTTGGGGCGTGCGACGTGAAGTCGTATGAAGCGCTGTTCACCGCTTAATGAGTGAACCATCTGTATCACCAGATGATCCTAGGAGCCTGAATAAAGTAGCGGCTCTGACAATGTAACGAAGGTT
>NZ_JBECOT010000122.1:0-3284 GCF_040104395.1 Pseudoalteromonas sp. BZA4 | reverse complement strand
AATACAGTGGATTAAGCCATTCAGGTCTCGGGGTAGCTCCCCATAATAAGGCCGAATATACGTGAACTTGCTATTATCAAATTACACTTTGAATTTTCTTGCCTTACAGGGGGAGTCCATATACGCATCTCGCATCTCGCATCTCGCACCTCGCATCTCGCACCTCGCACCTCGCAACCGCCCCTTAAAACTTGAAAATTCAACCAATTGTTGCCACTTTTAATAGAGGAACAACAATTGAGGATGTGTATGTCTAATTGGGTTGAAGCTAAGGTGAAAGACGTTAAATGGTGGACTGAGTCATTATTTAGCTTAATCGTTAATGCCGATGTTGAGCCATTCACGGCGGGGCAGTTTACAAAGCTTGCGATGCAAGTGGGTGATAAACGTGTAGCTCGTGCATATTCTTATGTGAATGCGCCGAACAATCCCGATCTCGAGTTTTATCTTATCAATGTCAAAGACGGTCAACTTTCTCAACAACTCGCACAATTAAAGCCGGGTGACTCTGTGACTATAGAGCGCCGCGCGACAGGTTTTTTTACCCTTGATGAAGTACCAAGCAGTGAGCAGCTTTATATGCTGAGTACAGGTACTGCGCTTGGCCCTTTTATTTCAATATTAGAGCAGGGCGAAGTGTGGCAAAAGTTTGAGCATGTTCATTTAGTGCATGGAGTTCGCTTTAACGAGGACTTAAGTTATCAAGAACGCATTAAAGCACTACAGCAGCAGTACCCAAATCTTTGCTATTCGCCGGTAGTCAGCCGAGAGTCAGCCACTATCGGTTTTAATGGCCGGATCACAGACGTAATTAAAGACCATCGTTTATTTGATGTAATAGGGCGCCCAACTGTATCTGATACCGCACAATTTATGATTTGCGGTAACCCACAAATGGTAAAAGATACTACGGCTATTTTGTTAGAGCTTGGTTTTAGCCGCAACAGACGCCGTGAACCAGGGCAGATCACAGTAGAGCAATATTGGTAAAAAACTATGCCAAACAGCTAGAATTTGCTACCTTAGCGCCTCAAATCAGGAATGATGCATTTAGGAAAAGTATGAAACCGTTATTTTTTGCAATCAGTTTATTACTCTCTTGGCAGTCAATTGCAAGTGACGAAACCACCGAACAAACTGGGCCTCAAACGAGCAATGAACAAAAAGCCGAAAAAAAGGACGTACCTAGCTTAGAGTTTATTGAAGAAAAGCCAGCTACAGAGCAAAAATCAGCGGCGGAAGCTGAAAAAGCGACTGTAGAAGCCACTCAAGTAGAAGAAAAAGCTGAAGAAGCTGCGAAGGCAACGAGTGAAACAACCACAAGCAGCGACGAACAAAAAGCGACAGCCGCAGCCTTAAAAGCGGTTGCAGAAGTTGATGATAGCAAGGTACTCGGTACAGAAACTCCCGCACCTGCTGAACAACCAAAAACAGTTGCCGAAAAACAGCAAGCCGTTGCAGAAGCAGAAAAAGCCGTTAACCAAGCTAAAGAAGCACTAACAGCGAAGCAGCAAGAAAAAGCACGTCAGTCACGTGAATCGATGGCGGTGATTGAACAGCTGATTGCAGCTTATAATGCTCGTAACATTGATGCATTCATTAAGATGTATGATGAAAACGTTGAGTTTTATACATTTCCGAATGAGTTGATGTTCACCGGTAAAGAAAAACTCATTGCACGATACGGCATCATGTTTAAAAAGCTAAAGTGCATTAAATCATCGCCAATAAAACGCATTGTACTTGGCAACATCGTGATTGATCACGAACTGTCAGAAACCTGTACACAAGACCCAAAAGTCGTCGACAAGCGCTCTGAGTTTGTTACCAGCTACAAAATAGAGAATGGCAAAATAACCAAAGTGTTATTCTTCCGTTAGAAAAAAGAGCAGCCCAGCTGCTCTTTTTTTATGGGGTCAAGTTACAAGTTAGCGAGTTACAAGGGGAAAGGTGAAAGTTAGCGAGCTACAAGAGTAAAGTTGGTAAGATGCGAAGTAGCAGCGATTTTACATCGCGTCTTAGAACCCAGAGCCTAAACCCTAGCGCCTATGACGCGGGATAAACCCGCTGCTACATGTAGGCGTGAAACTTGTTTCGCACGTCTGATAGCTGATGGTTATGCCGATTGACTAACATCTAATCTCTGACGTCTAAATATTTGGATTGATTATCTAATTTAAAGTAACCACAAATAACGGGTTTTTCTTCTAAACCATCTATAAATACATAGCACTCAGAAGTCATCATTGATTTCCTGTGGTGAATTTCGTTTGCGTTGGCGAGCGTTGTATCCACCTACGTCGGCCGCTAATTCATTTATTTCATCAAGAAGCGATCCCTGTAAGTTAAGTACAACCAGTGCTTCAAAAAGAATGTCACTTTTCACAACATCGCCTTGCTCCAACTTTTGTACAGTCGAACGTGATACCCCAATCATTTTCGCAAATGTACTTTGCGTATAATGAAGAGTTCGGTGCTGGCGAATCAAATCTCCCAGCTTTTGTGCCATTTTAGTAGCCTGTTCAGAACGCATATTGATTACTTTTATAATCATTAGGTATTTAATGATTAGTTTAGCGGTATTTAATGTTTTTGCAATAGAGGAGGTAAAGTTAGCGGGGGTCAAGTTAGCGAGAGTAAAATTAGCGGGGGTCAAGTTAGCGGGGGTCAAGTTAGCGAGATACAAGGGGAAAGGTGTGAGTAACGAGATGCGAGGTAGCAGCGATTTTACATCGCGTCCTAGAACCCAAAGCCTAGCGCCTAATGTTTCCCCCGTAGGACTGGCTTTAGCCGGGAATTGTCTTAAGTTAGCGAGATACAAGGGGAAAGGTGCGAGGTACGAGATATGAGGTAGCAGCGATTTTACATCGCGACCTAGAACCCAGAGCCTAAAGCCTAACGCTTATGACACGGGATAAATCCGCTGCTACATGTAGGCGTGAAACTTGTTTCGCGCGTCTGATCGCTGAAGGCTGACCGCTTCTATACGTTGGGTATCGCTCCGCTCGACCTAACCTACTCAGAAAATGAAAAGGTCGAATGCTGAGAAGAACACTCGACCTAAATAACCCCACAGATCGGCTGACATCTAATATCTGACCTCTAACGACTAGAAACCAGCGATTTTACATCGCGTCCTAGCGCCTAGAACCTAAACCCTAGTACTCTTTCACATATATTTTGATCAGTTGCCCTTACTTAAATTCAGGTAACTGATCTTTTTCAATCAATAATTCAATACTCCTGCTTTTTCCAGTAACTGATGTTATAAATTTCTTCTTCTT
>NZ_JBECOT010000121.1:0-3508 GCF_040104395.1 Pseudoalteromonas sp. BZA4 | reverse complement strand
GGCGAAATAACAAGGCCGATAGTGGATGATTAGGCTCCAAGCTGAAAGTAAACCACCTCCGCAGCCATTTATTGGTGTGGTCTACAGAGGATTATGTCTTTTTAGAGGGGAAAATCCCTAGAACCCCTTATTGCTAAGCATTAAATCTATAGTCACGCGTACATAGCCCATTTTTTTACTTGAGGCGCCTATGTAATTGGTAATTATGTCTGGCTCAAAACCAAAATAGCCCACTGTCGATTCCGCTTTTGCCGAGAAGCTAAAACAGTTTAGGATCAGTGCTAAAAAACCTGCGTATACTATTTTTTTCATCTTTAGTGTGTTTCCATTTTCTTAATACAAATAGTTTATACTTAATAGCGCCTAATAAACAGCTCCTGCAATTATTTATCGGCAGTAAAACATCACTTTTTCAAATGCTTTGGCAATGTTATCATCGTCTCGGTTTTAATTTTATTGAGCTATTATGATTACATTTCCGCTTTCTATATCTGCCAATTGGCAATGTGCTTCTTTGGTAAATAACTTATCTGCGTTAGAGCAAGAGTGGCTATTTGAGCCACATTCATTAACCGCTAAATTAAAAAGTAATGCACAAACTTTTAGTGTAAAAGTGCTTAATGAGCAAACTTTTACTCTAAGCGATGCACAGCAACAACTACTTGGCTCAAATACAAATAAAGCACTTAATCGCGAGGTGCTTTTATTGTGTGACAATACACCCATGGTGTATGCCCAAAGTTGGCTGCCCAGTACACAAACGCAAACAACACTGCATAATATGGGCGCACGCCCTTTAGGTGATGTTATTTTTCAGCACCCTGAACTTACCCGAAGTAATATTGAGGTAGGGCGCTTTGACTCAGAGCATGCGCTGCAGTCACTTGTTAAAGAGTTGAATTTAACTACGCACCCTTTATTAGGTCGTCGTAGTGTGTTTTCTATTAATGATTATCACTTTTTAGTGTGCGAAGTATTTTTACCCGGAGCCTATTTGTACTCATGAAATTAGCCCCTTTGCAATTACAGCATAGCCCTTTTTATATTCAGCTCATGCGCATTGACAAACCTATCGGTACATTACTATTACTGTGGCCTACTTATTGGGCTCTATGGCTTGCAAACGCTGGTATGCCAAGCCTAGTTAACTTTATTGTATTTACCTTAGGCGTAATTGTTATGCGCAGTGCTGGCTGCGTTATTAACGATTTTGCAGATAGAAAAATAGACGGCTCAGTTAAGCGTACAGCAGGGCGGCCTTTGGCCACCGGACAAGTAAGTGCAGGTGAAGCACTGAGTTTATTTATATTACTGATAGCCATTGCTTTTGTATTGGTATTACTACTTAGCATCAACACTATTTTATTGTCATTTGGGGCGTTGGCACTGGCATTTTGCTACCCCTTTATGAAACGCTATACACATCTTCCGCAGGTAGTCTTAGGCGCTGCATTTGGTTGGGCAATACCTATGGCATATATGGCATCAGTTGACTCATTACCGCTGCAGGCGTGGCTGTTATTTGTTGCAAATATTTGTTGGACGGTAGCGTACGACACTATGTATGCCATGGTTGACAGAGATGACGATTTAAAAATAGGGGTTAAATCTACTGCTATTTTATTTGGTAAATACGACCGCCATATTATATTTTTATTAAACGCTAATTTTATAGCGTTGTTGGCGCTTATTGGCTTAATTAACCAGCTAGGCTTGGCGTTTGTTGCAGGTTTATGTACTGCCGCTGGGTTACTTATTTATCAGCAAGTGCTTATTCATAAACGTGCGCGTGATGCATGTTTTAAAGCGTTTTTAAATAATCACTATGTTGGATTAGCTATTTTTGTTGGCTTGTTCTTGTCATTTGTATTTGCGCGTTAATTTCATCTCAACGCTATTAATTTAACCTCAGTATAGCCACTAGTTGTTGTGGCTATGTTGGTTTTATCGTGGGGGGTCAATTACTCCACTTATTGAGGCGTTCTTTCTAAACCAGCCAGCAATAGAGTAGCGCTCATTAATGGCAGGTAATACCTCGTGCGCAAAACGCTCGCTTTCAAACATAACGAGTGTCCCCGCGGTGGGTTTAATTATTATCTCTATTTGCTTACTTTTTGGTTTGTATATAACAAGCTCGCCACCGTGCTCGGGCGTATTTAAATAAAGGATTGTTGTAAATACGCGGTTAGATCGCCCTTTAAATGCATCAAAATGCTTTTTATAAAAGTCGCCTTGGGTGTATTTAGCGTAGTGGCACTCATAATCAAATAAGCCCATAAAAAACTGTCGATTAAGTGTGGTTTTTATACTTTCCATTATTGCTTGATAAGTTAGCTGTGCTTGTGAGCTGCCATCAAACCAATAGGTTTTATCTTTACGAATGGTTTTATCTATTTGTAAGTCATTTAAACGGCCAATACCTGCAGCGCTAAAATGCGGGTTAATACGGTGGCAATCGGTGATTAAACTCTCTACTAGCTCGCTAATAAGTGCGTTAGGTATAACAACATAACCATGGGTTTCTATTGCATCTAAATAAACATCAGAACTAAAAAGTGTGTTCATTTATGTCTGTTGATTAAAAAAGGTGCGACAGTGTAGCCTAAAAAAATTTAATAGCTAGTGGTTTGTGCTCCGCTACTTAAGCAAATAAAAACCTAACGCGTAAGTATAAAAACTAAAAGGGCTTTTTAGGTTAAGCAGCTGTGCTGCAGGTTTTGGTAACAAGAAGAGTAAATCAGTAAGGGCTATCTAAATTGGTTGCCCTTAAAAGGTTTAAGGGCAATGCGGTATGCTATTTTTATCTTGGCTTAAGTAATAGTCGTAGATGCTTTTTTGATAAGAGATAATAAATGGTCAATGTGTTCGCCAACTGCTGCTTGTTGACTTGTTTGTATAACAAGTTGTTCGTGACTTAAGTCTTTATTTGTTTTTAGCTGTACAAGCTCTGTGTGTTCTGCAAGAGTGCTCGCGTGTTCAATACTTGCAATAGCAAAGTGATCTGATTTAACCAGCCCTGACATTACTTGCTCAATGCTGCCTACCTTAATGCTAGCCGATTTATTGAGCATATCGATGGCTTCGTTAAGCATGCTTTGTACTTGTTTAGACTGAGAAAAACAGCCGTACATAGGGTAGCTATCTAAATCGTGTTTGCTGATATCGCTTTTATTTGCTAACGGATGGTGTTTAGAAACAAACAATACCAGTTGGTCTGGCAGGTGTATGTCGCTGCCGATGCTGTTAATTGCCTGCGAATAAACACTGATATCAATCTCGCCCTCTTGCAGTTTGCGTGCAAGTTCGTGCTGCTCTTGCAATTGCATTTCTATTTTAACATGGGGGTATTGTGCTAAAAATTGCCCGCATGAGATAGGTACTAGGGGTTTTGCGCCCATCCCCTCGAAATTAACCTTAGCTTGAATTTTCACGCTTAGAGTAACTTTTCGTACCATTGGACTTCACCCCTTGAATAACACAGTTTGTATTATTTAGCCCATCCCCTCGA
>NZ_JBECOT010000120.1:0-3688 GCF_040104395.1 Pseudoalteromonas sp. BZA4 | reverse complement strand
ATATAGAACGTGCGCTAAACGCCAGACCTAGAAAGTGCCTAGGTTACAAACAGCCTGTCGTTGTGTTTAACGAATTACGCAATGCGGCCTAATTTAGCGAGTGGTGCACTTCGGGGTTGAATTCGCGGGTTTTTAATTGGAGTAATTATATTTTTTTTGGACTTCATGAAATTTGATACAGAAAATATAAAATGGCTGTTAGCTGTAGTGGTTGGTGAATTTATAATTGCCTTTATTTTCTTATCAAGTAAAGTTGGTGGTTTTAAGTAATTACTAACAATTCAATTGCTTAAGTCCGATACTGGTTAGTATCGGACTAATCTCCCGATTCGAAAGTTAATATGCTCTTACTAATAACTCTCATTTAGGAACTAAAACATCCCCTTATACCTAGATAAATCTTTTTAATTAATAGAGTCTAATTTCCCAAGATTCTATTTTACAGTTGATTTAACATAACATGTTAATTGCATAAATGGGCATTTACACAAGTTTATTTTGGATGTATAAATGTACAGTGCTTATGGTTTCGTATGAATTTAAATTATGAACAGCAGATTGGAAAAGATTATCGATTTAAAACAGCCTCAATTACCGGCTACCAAGATTAAACAAAAATTAAATGAGATTTATGTAAACCCTAAATGTCCGATATTCAATTATGTTAACTCTTTGGCGGCGGATACATCCAAAGAGACCGTCACTCGATGTTTGCAAGCAATTGCAAAACATACCGGCTACCCAGATTTTTATGAAATTAATTGGGCAGAAATTACTTCAACTGATTTGAATAGCCTTATCCATAACCTAAAAGCCAAGGAGCTATCTCCAAAAACGATTTCATTATATGTTTCCGTTGTAAAGGGTGTATGTGAGCATGCCTATTTGTTAGGACAGATTTCTAGATTGCAGCTAGATGGTATTCTAAAAGTGAAAGGAGAAACCGGCTCTAGAATTAAAAAACATCAGGTAATTTCTCGTTCTAGTTTCCAAGTGCTTTTGGAGAGAATAGCAAGCTCAAACCCAACTAATAGAAATAAAATGCTTAGAGATTTGGCGCTTTTTCATATTTTAATTGGTACCGGGTTAAGAAGAAGTGAGTTGGCCACAATAGAGATTTCATCATTAGTCTTAGAGCTTAGTAGCGAAGATAGAGTCACAATAAACACTCAGTATTTGAAGATTATTGGTAAAGGTAATAAGGAAAGATATGTTGCGATCCACCCTATTACAAAACTTGCTTTGGAAGACTGGTTGAATGTTCGAGGCATAATGCCTGGCCCGTTATTTGTCAAAGTATCACATAGTGGAAATATTGATGTTGAAAATAGTAAGCCTTTATCTGGCAGCGCTATTTATGAGCTTTGTAAAATATATAACACAGTTGCTCCCCATTCTCTAAGACGATCATACGCGACCTGGCTGGATGAAAAAGGCGTAAAGATAAGCAGAATTAGTAAACTGCTTGGTCATTCTAAAGAAGTTACAACTGCAATGTATATTGTAGATGAAGATTCAAAGGCATTTGAGGATGTGTTGAATAATTTGTTTTGAGATCTAAAATTTTGTTTCTACTGCCGTTTATATCAAAAAACATTGATTTTTAAGGTTTTATCGATTTACAAAAAGTGACTGAAATCAACATAAATTTTTGTTCATTTTAAATTTATCTTTTTTTGTTAGAATATAGAGTAGTGAACTTACAAGAACAACTAAACATGGCTGATACATATTTTAAAAATCTAGATGATGACTCAAAGAAAAAATACGTCTCACAAGTTTTAGAGCGCTGCAAGCAAGTGTGGGGGGTTGATGAATTATATGAAATTGAAGATGAAAGTGGACGAAGAGCTTTAGGACATAATGCGAGCACTATGAAAATGTGGTTTAGCCGCCCTTCTATGCCATGGGATTTTATTTTAACTACAGCGATTAGAAGAAATGTAAGTCTAGACTACCTTCTTCTGAACATAAATGAAAACACAAATTTAGAAGATGTTAGACCTGAAGAACTTCTTGAAACTGTAAATAAAGTAGTTGCAAGTTCGTTAGAAGAAAGTGCTGATTACGGAATTATTGACCCTACTTTTGTTCCAACAATTACTAAGAAGATTAAAACGTCATTAGAAGGTGCTTTAACAATTAAAGCCAAACCCTCCAAATCAGCCTAGCAAAGTAAAATTAGCAAGAAAATGGCCAGAAAGACCTTGGCCATTTTTAATCCGACAGGCGTAAAAGCAATTTTTCCGTAAAAAGAAGTTTTACTTTAGTAATAAAAGTTGGTGCTAGAAATGCACTAAGTAATATCAAGTCGTTTATATTTACAGTAATAGAGTAAAAAAAGCCTAAATAAGGGTTAAGGGAATTTTGCGTAATATAATTTAACATCAAAATTAGGTGCAAGACTGAATTTATCAAAAAGATACACATTGTGATTACTGAAGCATCTGAGTATCCTTTACCCTTTCTTATAAAAGGAAATAATAAGGCAATGATAAGCGCTGTAATGCTATCAAAAAGAGAGAACATCAAATACATATTGACTACACCATCTATAAAACTACCCGCTTCTCTTAAGTACTCTAGAGCCATTAAATAATCAGTTGATAAATAGGATATTGTAACGAATGTTACTAAACACATGTGTGAGAATGATGTTTTTTTAAAGTAGGCTTTAATGATAGTTAGGCAGAAAACCACAAAAAGTAAGCCTGAAAAGCTCATCAAGTATTTAAAAAAGAAGTCACTAGCTCCTGCAGTAAATAACTTGTTATAAGAAACTACAAATGCATTTATATGTTCCATATTAAGCTCTGCGTTTGTAGCTGGCTAAATTAACAACATTTTTAAGCTCTATCTTGGATGCATAGGCAGGGGTAATACTACTCTTTTGAGGAAAGCCTTCTATTCCAGCAAGTTCAGCTTTAATTTCTTGAATTCTACGGAAGGCAGCAGAACGCTCATCATTAACTGGCAGCCCTTTCATGTAGATCTCCAGTTGAATTGACTCTTGAACCAACTTTCTGACGCGCTGCGCTATTGCAAGAGAACGAATAAATTCACGCTTTAAGAATACAGATAAAGAAATCACCCAAAATATGAAGCAAAATAATAAGCTCATTAAGGCTATAGGTGAGGCTCCCATACAAACATCCAACTCTAACTACTACATCGAATTTAATAATAATGTACTGAGAGTTTACCAGCAATAGTCCTTTATTATTGCTTTTATGTGACCAACTGTCATCTTTTGCCTGCGTATTTGAGGAGAAGAATTTACATCTGTTTAGATGAAAAGGAGTCATAGTGTGGCGAAAATAGCACTAAAAACGGCATTAGCTTCATTAAAAAGAAACAAAGCCCAGTACGCGGGTTATTTTACATTTCACTTTGTATTTCATTATCTATTTTAAGTTGCAGCTTGAATTCATATTTTCGATACGGCATGAGTTTGCCACTTGAATTTTACACACCCTTAATCATTACTTTGATATTGCCTCTATTGAGCTCAAAGCAAGGAACTGTGCGTTTCGGCCCTGTAAAATTGTTTAATTCTGGAAAAGGGGTTTTGCGCCCATCCCCTCGAAATTAACCTTAGCTTGAATTTTCACGCTTAGAGTAACTTTTCGTACCATTGGACTTCACCCCTTGAATAACACAGTTTGTATTATTTAGCCCATCCCCTCGA
>NZ_JBECOT010000119.1:0-3724 GCF_040104395.1 Pseudoalteromonas sp. BZA4 | reverse complement strand
TATTCATGCTGTTGTGTGGTAACAAGCCTAATTGCACGTTCACGAAATTCTGATGTATAGCGATTTGATTTTTTCATAGTTCCAGTTTCTCAAGTTATTGAGTCTCTGGCAAACACGGGGCGATTCAGTAAACTTCTGTTATATGTGCTTTTACCTTCAACAGTGCTTTATTTTTCAACTTTCTATTTCTGGGTTTCAGAAACG
The DNA here is from genome assembly GCF_040104395.1 of Pseudoalteromonas sp. BZA4. Lineage (NCBI taxonomy): Bacteria > Pseudomonadati > Pseudomonadota > Gammaproteobacteria > Alteromonadales > Pseudoalteromonadaceae > Pseudoalteromonas > Pseudoalteromonas sp. BZA4. Next base: position 3,520 of record NZ_JBECOT010000119.1, on the reverse strand, counting down.
TTAGAACAAAAATTGACGAATACTAAGCAAGCACTTGCCTTTCAAGCCAATCTTCTTTCACAAGAGCTTAATAAACAAAACTTTAGTGCGCTACAAATTGCCAAAACTATGGCAGATGCCCAGCATCATGGTCTTTTTGGCCGTCGAGAACAGAGTAGTGCCTTTGCCAAATCAATTATAATTAATAACGAATTCCTGGAAGCTGCTTACTTTGGTTACGAACCAGATGCTGATCAATTCGATTTAAGCTATTTGAAAGTAGCGCCCGAGGAGGTGCGTTTAGGTTTGTCAGAGACAGGACGATTCGTTCCATATTGGAAGCGGGATGAAAATTCTTCAATTAGTGAGCGACTTGAGCCTCTTGTTGATATTGAAAGCAGTGAATGCTATCTAGGCCCAAAAGCACTTGCTGCGCAAAATCAGAACGGACCTACCATAACAGAGCCTTACTGGTATGAAGGGGTTCAAATTGTCGAATTTACCTACCCTATTGTGATAGATGGTCAGTTCAAAGGTATCGCGGGCGTGGATATGGCCTTAAACGAAATACTAAACAAAGCGCTTAACATTGCTGCCGATAGAAGCATTTTTATACTCAGTAATAATGCCAATATTGTTGCTTCCACCGAATCCGAACTTATCACCAAGTCATTTATGCAAACACCTTATTCTGCCCTACTTTCCCGTTTCTCAGACAGTGAGTCAGAAACCGTCAACTTTCCATTGAACAATGGGCAAGAGTTGTTATTTACTCATGCTGAGATGCCCTTAAGTGGCTGGTTGGTAATTATAGGCGCTGAAAAGAACGAAATATTATCACCGATTTACAGACAAATTGCCGACATGATACTTATCAGTTTGGCAGGCTTTATTATCCTTTTAATCGTGGTATTGAGAATAGGTCGAAAATTTAATAGCCGATTTCAAAGAACTACAGAAGTGATAGATAGATTAGCATCGGGGGATAGTGCAACCCTACCTGTGAGTTTCGAGGATACAGGCGATGAAGTTAGCAGAATGAATCGGCAATTAATGCATTTACATCAGGGGATTATAGTATAACCATCATTCCCAGAAGTGATAAAGATAATTTAGCGTTCGCCTTCAATCAGATGATGTTAAAACATCAAGCAGAAGTGTTGAGAAAAACTCAGCAACAGTTGATTCAATCAGAGAAAATGGCCAGCTTAGGAAACTTGGTCGCTGGTGTTGCCCATGAAGTCAATACACCTGTTGGTATATCACTCACAGCTGCTTCTCAAATAGACTATTTGATTGGAAATTTATTACTTAACATGGAGTCCGGTAAGATAACAAAAACTCGGCTGAAATCTTCGTTAGACGAGATTCGTAGCAATAACTGAACTTGTTTTATCTAGTATGCAGCGGGCCGCAAATCTCATTCAAGATTTCAAGCAAGTTGCAGTCGATCAACACATAGACGAGAGCAGGCCTTTGTTACTAAGTGAATATTTTCAAAAAATTCTCTCTAGCTATTCCCAACAATTGAAAAAGGGTCAAGTAACTGCGGAAGTCAAAATCACTGGAAAAGAACATGCTATCGTTACTGACCCTGAGACAATGGCACAGATATTTAGTAATTTAGTAAGTAATGCCCTAACCCATGCATTTCCCCGCAGTAGCGGCACTTTCAAGCTAATATGCGATATCGATACTCAGGGTGACTGGATAAACATTAAGTTAAGCGACAATGGCGTTGGCATGAGTGAAGACCAAATGAAAAGAATATTTGAACCATTTTATACTACTAACCGACATGGTGGTGGCAGTGGGCTAGGCCTTCACATTGTATACAACCTAGTGACTCACAAGCTCAACGGTGAAATTAAATGCAGCTCACAAGTTGGAAAAGGAACCCTGTTTACGATAGGGTTTCCCGCCACTAAACAAGATTCCATTTCTCGAATGGTATGACAGCGATGTGTCAGAGACTTTAACTAATTTTGTTTAACTGCTAATCACACATACTCTATTTAGAGTTTTGAATTGGCAGATGCAAATGAACAAAAAAAGTTAATTGAGTGTCGGGCTTTATTATTGAATTTAAGATGTGAAGCTATTGCTGTATGGCTATATTTCGCACAAAGCGTCTTTCGATTCTAACTCATAATTACCCATCAACGAGTTATAGCCATGACTCGCCTTCGCTCCAAAACAAATTAGGGCAAATGTACTATTGGCTGCTTTAGACGAGGAATATTCATCCTGCATAACTTGCCAATTTTCACTTGTAAGCAATAACCCAAAGGTTTTCAACTCCAAAAAGAAAGACCTCCCTTTGTCTTTCGTATTGATAGCCTATATAAACTAAGAGTCTTAAATTTAGTTTAGTCATTATTCGATTTTTCGGGTAGAAACTTATAACCATTGATCATTGCTGAAACCAGCCCTGATTTTTCTCTTTGTTCAGCAACGATAACACCTAGTATATGCAATGGAATAAGTATTATTAGGGCATAAAATGCGTATACATGAGCAGTGATAATGGGGGATCGAAATTCTCTAAGATCCTTATAACGTTCATCGTCAACGTTAACTTTTGAATAAGGCTTGATTACATCAAGTTGAGTATCGTCAACCGCAATGCTTTTAACAAAGTGCTGTCCTAACGGTGGGTAGTAAATATCAGTCCCTGCCAGAATTAAGCCCGTCGCCATTTGAATTGTCATTGCTATCAGCAAAGCTAATACCATGAGCTTCCCTATTGGATTATGGCCTTTGTACACTTGTTTGGGAGAGCGTCTGAATTTAGTTAGTTCCTTCTTATACCCTTTCATAAATGGCAGAGTTTGTGACCACATGTCATTCGACGAACCAATAAAACCCATAACCAGCCGAATGATAAGGTTTATGGCAAAAATGTAACCGATAGTAACATGTATGGTTTTAAGCATTATTTTGGCGTCCACCGTTACTCCAAGTGTTTTTCCATTAAAGATGATTAAGCCGATCACTATTAGTAAGCTAATTGTGATGACGTTTATCCAGTGAAAAAGCCTGATGCTTTTAGGCCACACATAAGTAAGTGTTCTAGTTTTGTTCATAACATTTCTCCTTTTCCAGAGATTGCGTAACTTATAAATGGCCTGTTTCGGTGATAGTTGTTGTCCAATACCTAATTTTTATGGTTGTAAATAGTAACTTTAGTTCTTCTTTAAGCTTTTCTAATTCACATTGCTCAATAACTACTTCAAACTTCAGCATATCTTTGTAGCCTCTAACTTGTTCCTCTAAGCTAAAAGCACTATGTTTCTTGCTGTATCCCATGATCGGGAAAATGTTGAAGCCGGATGCTATATCACTCAGCATTAATTGGTCGATAACATCATCCTTGTGCTTCTTAGGGACTATGAAGGTAAAAACTAATGATGAACTAAACATTGCGCTGCTCCAATAAACGATACCAGATTGGTAATAAATAGAGTGTTGTTGCCGTTGAAGTCAGTAAGCCTCCTATAACAACTATAGCAAGCGGTTTTTGTATCTCAGCTCCCGGACC
>NZ_JBECOT010000118.1:0-3895 GCF_040104395.1 Pseudoalteromonas sp. BZA4 | reverse complement strand
CTTGTGTGAAAACGCCGGAGTCCACCACAGACCGGGCTGGGACTTGACTTTCTCTGCCCCCAAATCCGTGTCCATGCTCTTTGCTCGTGCCGATGACGATCTCCGAAAAGCCATTCAAGAGATTCAGCAAAAGGCCGTCGAGGAAGCGTTTGGCTTTATCGAGCAACATGCCGCCTTTACCCGACGCGGCAAAGGCGGTCATATTCAAGAGCGTGTCACCGGTTTAATCGGGGCGACCTTTGAGCACTGTACTTCCCGTGCACAAGACCCCCAACTCCATACCCACTGTCTCATTGCCAACCTTGCACCACGCGCAGACGGCAGCTGGGGCACGCTGGAATCGAAACACTTTTTCTTATGGCAGATGGCATCCGGTGCTATCTACCGCAGTGCCTTGGCTAACGGTTTGCGTGAGCTGGGCTTTGAAGTTGAAGCCGTGGAAGGTCACAAGCACTTTGAAGTCAAAGGCGTTGACCAAGGTATTTGCCAATTCTTTTCAAAACGTGCTGAAGCCATCAGAGCACAAATGGAAGCCATGGGCGTACACAAGGCCGCATCTAAAGTTGGGGATACCATTACCTTAAACTCCCGTGATTACAAGCAAACCGTGGACAGACCAAAGCTCTTTGCCTCATGGCAAGCAGACATGGACAGATTAGGCTTTACCCAAGCCGACATGGATAACCTACGTGAGCCAAACCTGATCCCCTTTCCTGAGCCGCTGCCGTTGCAGCATATCTTGGATAAATTGATTGAGTCCCAAGCGGTATTCCGCTTGCAGGATATCTATGCCGCTGTTGGGGTCGAAGCTCAGTTTAATCATGTATCACGTTTAGACATTGAAGATACGGTGCGAGAATTATTAGCCGACAACGACATGGTGAGCCTTGGCAAAGACCTCAGCAACAACCAGATTTACACCACTAAGGCCATGCTGGCCATTGAGCAAGACTTGTTAAACCATGCCGATAATATGCACGCCAGTCACCATTACAAGCTGGATGAACGCACCATTAAAAACGCCATTAGCCAACAAGGGCAGCAGCAAGGTTTTGCGCTGTCGGATGAGCAAGTCGAGGCGGTGTTTTCGGTGTGTCAGTCGAGTTTGGATATCATTCAAGGCCGGGCGGGAGCTGGGAAGTCCACATCCATGCAAGCCATGCGCTTAGCCTATCAATCCCAAGGGTTTAGCGTGCGTGGTGCCACCGTGGCTAGACAAGCGGCGCAGCAGCTTGAAAAGGACACCGGGATTGAAAGCACAACCTTGGCCAGCTTGTTAACCGAGCTAGGCAAAGGCAACGGCCAAGCCAAGTTCAAAGACACAGTGATATTGCTGGATGAAGCTGGCCAACTGGCCACGCCGGACTTGTTGCAATTGATGCAGGCCGCGCACACCGCTGGAGCCAAGCTGGTTTTGGTCGGCGAGCAACAGCAGATGGATGCGATAACCCATGGCGGCAGCTTGCGTTATCTTTCTCAGCGCCAAGGCTGTGCGCGAATTGATACCATCCGACGTCAACGAGAAGCGTGGGCACGTACGGCGGTCAATGACTTACGCGCTGGTAATGCCAAAGCGGCACTGGACACCTTTGCAGGCAAAGGCTTGCTGCATATCGAAAAGGACAGCCAGAGCGCCCGTGAGCAGTTGGTGAAACACTGGCAAGCGTACTCCGAGGTTAATCCCGACAAGCAAACCATGATCATGGCGCAGCGTTGGAAGGACGTAAAACCCCTCAATGACTTGGTGCGCAAGGTCTATCAAGAGCAAGGAAAACTGGGCACCGAAAACATCCTGACCGAGTGTGTGGTGTCCAATCAAAGTCTGTATTTTGCTTTCTCCAAAGGTGAGCGGGTCAGGTTTACCAAGAACGATTACAAACGAGATTTCACCAACGGTGAGCAAGGCACCATCACCCAAGTACTGCAACAAGGTGATGATATTCGTTTTACCGTCAAACTCGATTCAGGCCGCACGGTGAGCTTTTATCAGTCGGATTACTCGGATGAGCAAGGCAGGCTGCAACTGGTGCAAGCCTATGCGTGTACGGTTTACAGCAGCCAAGGTGCCACGATTGATGGCGATACCTTTGTGCTGTATACAACCGCCATGGACAGAGCCGCAAGTTACGTGGCCGGAAGCCGTCACAAAGACAACTGCCACTGGTTCGTCAATGGCCAAGAGCTGGATGCCCAAAGCGGCCAAGCCGACAAAGGTCAAACGCCTGATATGGCCACACGCCTGAAAACATTAGCACGGTGCATGAGCATCAATAAACACAAAGCCATGGCCAGTGAGTACATTGCCGAGCAAGAGGCACAGCAGGAAGTCTCTCAGCAGATCACCAACGAGAACGAGTTGGCCGCTTAGACCCAGAAACAACAAAGCCCACGAGCGTGGGCTTTGTTCATTAATTATTAACAAGAATCAACTGGTTACTTTAGACTTAAACTCATTAGCAAACATTTCAAACTCTTCTTGCATAACGGGGTGAGCTGAACTCAAACGTTCCCTCTCTTTGTCAAGAATATTAAGAGCCTTTGATTTATCACCAAGTAAGAAATGATAACAGGCTAATTTTTCTTGTTGCTGTCTTACAGAGGTATACCTCAGAAGCCCGTCTAATAAATCAGAATGATTGGCAAAACGCTCTTCTGTTTTAAGAGATATAAAATTCAAATACCCCTGAAACGACTGTGCATCTTCGATGATGCTATCCCTCTCAAAGGTAAATTTAACGACATCATTATTATCATCAAATCCTCCAATATTAGACGAAAAACTAGCATACAAGTATGGAGAGTATTTTCCCTTATTGCACTCAGTCAAAAATGACTCTAACTTCCTCCAACCGACACCAAACATTGGATTTATAACAAGTGAATTAGCTGACTTGTCTGATTCGTTAAATCCGATTCTCAGATACAGATCATCACCATATTGTTTATAAAAAATACCTTCTTTCTTCTTTTTAAAGCCTATTTCTTTAAAAAGAGAAATACATGTATCGCTTAGTAATTTTCCCATAGGTACTAATTTACCGGACATCACCTAACACCTTTTCTCTTCAAACGAACACGCAATCTTTTCACCTACAGGTAAGCCAGCTTTCTCCGCATTAGCTCCCCGAGGTATGACCGGTTCTCCTCTACCAATTGCATCTTTAACTGCTTGCTGCCCTTTAGAAAGTGAAGCATTCCCTGTTTTCACCTCAACAAGGTTTGGCTGCCCATCTTTAGTCGTTACAAAGTCCACTCTAGCCCTATCACCATCAAGTGTTTCCACTGTAACTTGTTCACCACGGTTAGCATCACCTAACTCCTGACGAACTTTGGCTTCACCTGCTTTACCTTGAGCTTTATTTTGTGCCAGTTGATCCTTTTTGGATATTTGACTCGGACTTCCAATATCAGTTGTTTTTTGACCTGCACTATTAGCGCTTTGAGTGTTATCCGCGCCGTTAGTTGTCTTAGTGCCGCCATCAGTATTTGAGCTGCTTTCACTCTTTTGAGTCGTTGGCGTTGTATCGGTCTTCTTAGAAGCTTGACGAGCATCAGCAACCTTTTCAGCTCCCGCCCTTGCAGCTTTACTGGCTCCTGCTGGCACAAATGGAACGAGCGTGGCTGCTGCATCAATGGCTAAATCAGTTAAGCCCTCTGTCACCATATCATCGTTGCCAGTAGCCGCACCGTATGCAACTTTACCAACATCAAAAATAACATTACCCACATCCCAAATGGTGTCGATAACATACCCTGTTGGGTCTGTTCCGGCCATTGGGTTGTTCATGATGTAGCTGTATGGATTAATGCCTTGGCTGTTACCAACGAACTGGATCACAGGGTCTACAGACAAGAAACGACCAAGGTTATAATCGTACACCCGACCGTTCATATG
>NZ_JBECOT010000117.1:0-4209 GCF_040104395.1 Pseudoalteromonas sp. BZA4 | reverse complement strand
GCAATCGTAAGACTAGCCGAGTCAAAAGCTCGACTAGCGGTGTCCAACGAAGCGTCAAAAAAGAAAGGTTAGTAGCTTAGGCTATTATCTTGGAAGCTCGATGCCTTTAGGCGCGAGTAGTTCACTTGGTATATCCGGTGACAAGGAAAAGTTTTTATCTGAGTTAACCCACTCTTGTGCATATTCAAAAGCCCAAAAGCCATTCACATCTTTTAACTCACCCATTTTTTTTGTACTTACAAATACTGTGAGCGATCTATTCATGATCAACTATCTCATTAATGCGTTTGATTAGTTTCTTTTGCGCTGAAGTATCAGATGGAGGCAGCGCGAAGTCTATTTTCATTTCAATACCAAGTGACTCCATCAAATCAAATAACCTATTTACGGACAATGAACCACTCCCCTTTTCAAAGTCACCTACCGTATTGATACTATTGCCCGAAAATTCTCCAATTGTTTTTTGGTCTAACCCTTGGCTTTTTCTAACAGCAGATATTAATTTACCTAATTGCTTAGCTGAACTAACAGATATTTCCATTTTTAGCTCCAAAATTCACAGATAATTGTGAATAATAGAGAAATATAATCAATAGGGCAATAAATTCACAATATTTTGTGAAAAAATCTAGAACCGCAGTCAAAGAACCAAAAATTCACAATATAATGTGAAAAATGCAATTCATATAGATACTACAAATTGACTAGATAGACTCACAAGGAATAGAATATTAATAGGTACAATTTAGGAAGGAACTTAAAAAGGATTTTTATGTATGACCAAAATTAAAATTAATAAAATTAGAAGTTTATCCCATCTAATGGTTTTATTGCTTATTACCTTTGCATTGATGCAAATTTCAACATCATTAACAATATTTACCTCAATTCTTGTTTTAATCTATTTGGCGTTCATTCTTTCCTCAACAGTTAAAGCTTATTCTCAAGGAATTTATTTTAAAGCTTTCAATACAGAGAAGTTCTATTCAGCAGAAGAGATTAAAGGAGGTGCAATTCCATTTCTTCTATATTACTGGGATAACAAAAATAGCTCATTAAAGTCATTATACAAATGAAGCTAAAGTGCATGAATTATAAATCACCCCAAGGATGAAAGTTATCAGTTCTTACACCCGTTCTTTTCACAAGTGATTTTACTATGAGTGTTAGTCCAATGTGTTGGGTTTCCTCAGTATTGGAAAAACGTTTTAGGTTGTCATCTGTGTTAAGTGAATTCGGCATAAATTTTTAGGGACTAACGCCGCATTAAGATGCTATAGCAACGCCACCACTTTACCTATACGACTCAAACTAAAAATATTGGCTAAAAACTCCAAATTCAGTAGTGCAGAACTCGCTTGAATGTAAGCCAAATACTGATGTCACGGATAGGAAAATTTAAAGCCGGAAATTACCGGTTTTAAACGTTATTGAAACAAGGTTAGCGTTATTGCTAATGAATTACTTATGAGGTTTGGATTAGTTAGTGGAGGCGCTTCAAGTATGATTAGCGAGCTACACATTTTGAAAGTAAATAAGGCTCTAAAGCCTAAGGGGTTGATGTATGCATAACAAATTGAGCTTCTAAATTGTTTAATAGCTCAAAAGTATTGATATAAGATACTTTGAAGTGCTCACAAATGTTTGGGATTAAGATTTTTCTCTTGATTTTTTTGTCGAGCTTTTCGTGGGTAACTATCACTGATCCAGTTGTTATAGCTTTAGCAATTAACCAAGGGTCAGCCCCTCTCAGAAACTCTTCATGTGTTCCGTCTTTCATCTCGGTTAGAGACATTACATAATTCACCACATTTGCGAAGGCAAGTTGGGTTGCTTCATCATCATTAGATTCAAACAAACCTGGATGTTCTTTAGCCCATATCGCGAGTTCATCATTACCGTTAATCAGCTCTTTCTTTATGAATTCGATACTTGAAACGCCGCAATGCTTGTTTGATTGCAATAACCACTGCCAATAGCCCGGACAAATTGTCATCGAATAGTACCGATTTTTCGCTTCAATAAATGTATTTGCATCTAGCAGGTAATTCATAAGGCAAGTTTGCTCGCGTACGTTTTAATTTTATTAGGTTGAATTCCCAATAAGCTCCCTGCATCCCGAAGTAGAATCCGCCCACTCATTGCTTCTGCAACAACTGCACTAGAAAATAAAGCACTGTTACGGGCACCCGCAGTAATGTTAAAGTCTCCTCCGCTGCTTTTTTTGCGTCTGAACGCTTTCATTTCACGTTGGTAAAATTCCCTATAAGTATCGGAGTCTATAGCGTTACAGTCGAAAGCCCGTTTAGCCACAACGAGTTTACTAACGTGAAATCTAGAACTAATTGCTACAACATTATTTAGTAGGCTAACTAGAGGATTCCACATTTCATGGAATTCTTTCTCAGGGACTAAAAATTCGCCAGCTACAGCATTGCAGAACTTTTCTTCTTCAGCATGTTCGTTGCCAAGATCAGAAACCCCGCTACTGCCTATCCAAAGATGAGCTAACTCATGAATAAGCGTAAAAAGTCTTGCGGCTGGCGCGTCAGAGCTATTGATGAAAATTACAGGCGCTAATTTGTCGGAGATGGCAAAGCCTCGAAACTCACTAACTTCGAGCTTTCTTCTGGTGTTATTACCTACAATGCCACTTCTCATAACAAGAATGCGAGAGTTTTCAGCAGCGTTGATTAGTTGACGTTGATAGTCTTCCCAAGAGCCTTTTTGAGGCAGTGGAACTCCTAATTCACCTCTTATGTTTTGTGCAACATCATAAACAGTATTTTTTGTAGTAAAGCGACCGACAAACGGCAATTCCTCTTCGCCAATTTGTCGCAAATACTCTTTGTACCACTGTTGTTTATACATTACCTGCTTAATGATGTCTCTCATTTCAACTGATACTTCATTACGATGCTTGTTACCTATAGTTCTGAGATCAGGTATAGGTAGCTCTTCTTTAGGAGGGTTAACTAAAAATAGATAACCAAAAGGAATATTAGTGGCATTTGCAATTTTCTGGGCTTGAACAAATGTAGGCTTAGATGTTCCAGCCTCCCATTCAACTACGCGTTCAACCTTTTTAATCCCTAATTTTTGAGCAAAGTCCTCCTTGCTTAAGCCGGCTCGTTGCCGTGCCCAAGTTACAATTTGGGGATTAATTAATGCTTGCGTTGCCATGATCTCTACTACTTAATTTATTGTAACCACAATACATATTATAGGCGGCATTGTACATAACTTGTTATATTAGTCGCTAGCGGAATTGCCTCGGATAGTGCGAAAGCTAGATTCTTAAAGTAAGCATGCCCTAATGAATTGCACACATAATTAGAAAATGCATGGTGAATGAGGGTTTAGTGGAGTGTCTTATCAATAAACCGAAACACGGAGAAGGGCATATAATAAGTTACGGCCTAAGGAGAGATTTGTCTTAAACGTACGGTCGTAACATCGCTACACGACAGCCTTGTAGTTGATTGATTTGTAGCAGTCTTTAATAGAAACGAATGTAGATCGCCATACGTTGCTTTGTTAGGGCTGTTGGATAACTGAATATATAAGCCAAAACAACCAAGCGAAACTTGTGACTCTTGAAATCGTGGAGTGTCCTTTGCGAAGAGTATACCAAGCAAAGATGTACGGCAGGAAAAAAATTCCCATACCAAGCAAAAAGCTAACTTTTCGTACATCAGTGTCAATTTGTGGTGGTAAGCTACTCTTAAGGTTTACGTGCTTAGAAGTCCCATCGGGTTTATAAACCACCTTGGCGTGAGAGATTCCACTACCGGGTATACTTCCTGTAGCACGAATACCTTTCTCACTCGCATTCAGAGTTAAACCTTTACCTCCCAAGGAAAGACTACTAATCCCTTTTTTACCTATATTAACCCGTACACCTTTTCCAACTTTTATACTCTTTCGAAACCCCATGCACGCAATCTCCTTTGTGCCTTAACATCTTTATCAGAGGACACTATATTAGCTTGTTTTAGTTTTGCTATGCATTATTTATGACCAATATTAGAAAGGTTTTAATTCCATCAAAGGAGTCACTAGCTGGTTTTTGTATGTCCAATAGCGTTGTTTCCTAAAAGTTTGAACTATCTTGCCAGCCTGTGATCAGATCATCTATATTTTACTAGCCCGTGCAACAACAATGAGCAAAATCACAAACTGGTCTCACTATAATCAAGCCCTCGTTAA
>NZ_JBECOT010000116.1:0-4309 GCF_040104395.1 Pseudoalteromonas sp. BZA4 | reverse complement strand
TATAGAACGTGCGCTAAACGCCAGACCTAGAAAGTGCCTAGGTTACAAACAGCCTGTCGTTGTGTTTAACGAATTACGCAATGCGGCCTAATTTAGCGAGTGGTGCACTTCGGGGTTGAATTCGCGCCAAGCCCACCATCAAAAATAATAATGGCTAACGCTATGTGTCCAAATAAAAAAGCTAAACCAAAATCGTTAAACTTTATTCCACCAGGACCATTTTCTCCTGCTAACATTCCAAGCAGTAGAAAAACTAGTAATATTGGCACACCTACACGCTTAGTTATTACACTCGCAATAATGCAAAGAAAGGCCAAAAAAGCAGAACCTAAAATGTATTGATAAACGACTTCTATAGCCATAATCCCATTACCAAATTTGTACTTCCCCCGATTAGGGTTTCATGGCTACCATCTATTCTATTCAACTTTTTGTATGAGCCAAATCAAGGGGGAGTATTTAAGAATACCAAACTAAAATTATTAAGTTTGAGAAAGCATTACAAGCAAATAAGATAACATATTCGATTAATTTATACTATCCACGGGCGCCATCGCATATCTATGTATAGTTCAGTATATTGAGGTTAATAACCTAGAGTTAGCTATTTTACCCTCAATAAAAGGCTTACAATTTAAGCATGAAATTAGGCCTCTCACATAGCTATTTGATATCTACTCGCTATACCGTAGAGGCTTTGTTTCCTAAATCAGTTGAACTAAAACCATAGCTGGTGATCTGATCGACATAGCCCATCAACTCGCCCATCAATCGTGTCAAAACCTCGATATAAAACAATCAACTGGAAGCAATACAATCAAGCCCTGATCAATCGTGGCTCACTTACCTTCTGGATTGATGAGGACGCTATCGCCCAGTGGAAAGCTAAGGCCGAGCAACCAAGGAAAGGTCGACCACGCGTATTTAGCGACTTAGCCATTACCACCGCGCTGATGGTTAAACGTGTTTTCTCGATGCCACTACGAGCGTTACAAGGCTTTATCAACTCGGTGTTTAAACTGGCTGATATTCCGCTTTCGTGCCCACATTACACTTGCATCAGCAAACGCGCTAAAACCGTCAAGATTGCTTTTAAAACCAAGACGCGTGGCACCATTGAGCACTTGGCTATCGACTCGACAGGCTTGAAGGTTTATGGCGAAGGTGAGTGGAAAGTGAAGAAACATGGCACAGATGGCAAGCGCCGCGTGTGGCGTAAGCTGCATATCGCTGTCGATACCCATAGCCATGAAATTATTGCAGCGGAACTGAGTTTATCCGGTGTCACTGACGCTAAAGTTATGCCGAATTTGCTCAAGCAAATCCATCGCAAAATCCGCAATATCTCAGGTGATGGTGCTTACGACACAAGAGCCTGTCACGATGCCGTTCGTAGAAAACGGGCTTTAGTACTCATTCCACCGAGGGAAGGCGCTGCGCTCTGGGAACAAGGTCATCCGCGTAACTTAGCGGTCAGTTGGCAACAGCTTCATGGTTCAAATAAACAGTGGAAAAAACGGTATGGTTATCATCGGCGGTCAATCTCAGAAACAGCAATGTACAGAGTGAAGCAACTACTTGGTGGCAGATTGAGCCTGCGAAATTATAACGGTCAGGTAGGAGAAACTTACGCGATGATAAAGGCGTTGAACAAACTCACTGGGCTAGGCATGCCTGAAACTTACCGTGTAGTTTAATATTCAAACGATTATGAGGAGCTTTGCTCGCTGAATCGATTTAGGAAACAAAGCCCCTTGGCGCTTGTCTCTTTGCACATAACCTTCAATGTGCCACAGCTTGTTTCGTGTATTTCGGTTGATACGAGGTTGCGGCAAGCTACCATCTTTTATTCTTCGCCAGAGCGTCGTATAGCTAATGTGGTAACGAGCCATCACTTCGTAAGATGTTAGAAAAGGGGTTACCTGGTGCGCTACTGCTGTCATCTGTATTCTCCTGAAAATCAATGTAAAGCTATCATCGCCTGGTTCATCACTTGTTGATGGTCAGAAAGATGCATGATTTGTTCAGAAGATCAGCCTTATCATGACACCGGTATCATTGTGCAGTTTACCAAATTTCCAGTTTACGGCGAAAAGTGCCGTAAAATCGCATTAAGTTAAACCATCTTTATCAATATGCACGCTCTAGCTACTAGGAATTCAGCGTAGCGGTATACTTCGTAAATGCATTTCAATGGCTTCAATGACTGACTTAGTAAGGGGTAAATGCGCTTTTTCTTTCGCCCATACCTCATGGAAGCCTGCTACGGTTTGTTTGGCTGTATCTAACACCAATTTTTCTGGCAACATGGCTTTAGCCGCTAAGTGTGATAGCTCATCCAGCGTGAAATCGCTGAATCTCTTGCTACGGCTCACCTTCAGCGATGCACTATCATCGGGGATATAAGGAATGGTTGAAACAAAGTCATAAGCAGGCGCAATCGATGCGGTGCGCTTATCTTTGTAGATCACAGACCAATTCTTCAAATGCATATCCGCATTGCCAATTAAGGTATTGAACACCAGTCGGCGAGTAAATTCAGCAATGTCTTCGTCTTGCCCTTCAATACCGATAACCTGAGCAATATTTCGCATACTGGCTTTTTTGTACTTATCTTGAGGATAAACGCCAAACACTTGCGCAAAGTCCTCAATGTGAACAGCTTGACCATCTGCACGGTCAAAACGCTTGATCACAAAAGCGCTATCACCAAATTTGCCAATGCCATTTGGGATATTAGTAATCCGATTAATAGGGAGTAGCTGCGTTTCTGGCACGTCCATTCCCAACATTCGAGCCAGTTCCATCATTGAATATTCATTTTCTGGCACAGCGTCAAATCGAGATGACGGCAACTTCACAATCCAAGAGCCACCTTTACCAGTTGCTGGAATGGTCAAGCCGCCGTTAGCCTGTTGCACGGCTGAAAACTTCAACTGCACACCCGCCAATGAGAAGCGCATCGGCGCTTCAATTTTCGTTTCATCGTCAATGCCTTGATGCACATTAGGTGGCAGCGCTTCACCACCCGCCGGTTCAACCGTGATCGCGCCAGCTAAATCCTGCCCTAGCACCCACAATAGAAAAAACTCCCGTGCTGGGTTCACACCAGCACGCTCAGCCAGGTAATTACGCATGGTTTCTTCTGGTAAAAGGTTGGAGAAAAACGGGGTTAACTTAGTTTGGGTAGGTTTGAAGCTAGTCAGCAGGCCACCGAGCGAATCTTTAAAGCCAAGCCCTAACACAGGCCGCGATTCGTCATTAATGTACGAATCCATAAAGGCAAAAAGTGTTCTGTCATTACCCACGTTGGTGATCGTTGCGATCGGTTCACCATAGAGCAACACGTTGAGCGTAGAGACATGGTTAGTCATCGTCGTCTTCCTCTAACTGATACGCGGGCGACATTGGCTCACCCTCATCGCTGATGCCGTTAATACCTTGGCCACTTCGAATGATCGACTTGATGGCAGGTACAGACTTTTTAGGCGCAACCAATAGCTCTAGGTCTAGTACACGGGCAAGTGCAATCAAACTGGATATTCTTAAATCAACACTGCCAGACTCGATTTTCGAAATATGGCTTTGAGGCACACCCGAACGAGTACTTAACTCTCTCTGGCTAAACCCCTTTCGTACCCGAGCTTCTCGAAGACTTTCTAGTATCTGCTCTGTTACATAGCTCATTTCGATACGCCTTAATGCATCACTTAAGAATAATTATATACAGAAACATATCACAGTAACTCAAACAACACAAATTCGATTAGCTATTACATATCAAAATCCATTATCTGATACATAATTACATATAAGTAGAAGGAGATTTTTGTCATCGACAAAAGAGCGATACTCTCGCTGATAATCGCGAACTGACGCATCAAACTCCCTAAGTACTTTTGTCGCTCAGCCCTTATACAGCAAGGGCTACAGAAGAACTCGCGTCAAATCGCCAGAAGATAAGTGCAACAAAGAGGAAGTTTGTACACAGTTACAGGAAATTTTGTACACACAAGTCGAAAAACAAGTGCAAAATGATGGTGTAAACAGCAACTAAATTTGAAGGTAAGTCTGATATCTCAATTAGAAATAACCGTATTGGTTCGCTTCAACGTCGTCAGCAACATCATGCACTTGGAGAGCTTAGATAGCGTTCGGCTAAGTAATAGCAATGTTATGTAAGCGCGAATTCAACCCCGAAGTGCACCACTCGCTAAATTAGGCCGCATTGCGTAATTCGTTAAACACAACGACAGGCTGTTTGTAACCTAGGCACTTTCTAGGTCTGGCGTTTAGCGCACGTTCTATA
>NZ_JBECOT010000115.1:0-4493 GCF_040104395.1 Pseudoalteromonas sp. BZA4 | reverse complement strand
AGAATCGATAAATGATGAAATATTGGCGAAGCTATGACTAAGGGGCATAAAAAAAATCCGATGACCTGTGATCATCGGATTTTGATCCTATTATGCCAAATGTCAATTGCTTAACTGATCGGCATTACAGTTAAAAAACTGGGCTTTTTATTGGGTATAAACTATTTTTCGTTATTTGCGCGTTAAGAACATCGCATCACCATAACTAAAGAAGCGATACTGCTGCTCAATAGCCGTGTGATAAGCTCCCATTATGTTCTCTTGGCCTGCAAAGGCACTGACTAACATGATTAACGTTGATTCAGGTAAGTGGAAATTTGTCACCATGGCATCAACCACATTAAACTGATAACCCGGGTAAATAAAGATATCGGTATCACCAAAGTAAGTATCTAGTTTGCCGCCGTGCACTTTAGCAGCTGACTCTAATGAGCGAACTGAGGTAGTCCCTACAGCAATTACACGCCCACCTTTTGCTTTAGTTTCGGCTACCGCTTTAACCACTTCATCTGGTACTTCGATGTACTCTGAGTGCATAACATGCTCATCAACTGAGTCAACGCGCACAGGCTGGAATGTACCTGCGCCCACGTGCAAGGTCACAAAGGCCATATTAATACCCTTGTCTTTTAAGGCTGCCATTAATTTATCATCAAAATGCAGGCCAGCTGTTGGCGCGGCTACGGCACCTGGCTTTTCACCATAAACTGTTTGATAGCGCTCACGATCTGACTCGTTATCAGGACGGTCAATATAAGGAGGTAATGGCATGTGACCGATGTCGTTTAGGATATCGAGTACATTTTCGTCTTTGGCAAATTCAAGCTCAAAAAGCTCGCCATGACGCGCAACCATGATTGCTTCGGCTTTACCTTCAAGAATGATTTTTGAGCCTGGTTTTGGCGATTTACTAGCTCGCACATGCGCAAGCACACGGTGTTCGTCGAGTACGCGCTCAACTAGCACTTCAAGCTTACCGCCTGACTCTTTTTGCCCGAACATGCGGGCAGGGATCACTTTGGTGTTATTGAAAATTAATAGGTCATTTTCATTAACGAGCGATAAAATATCACTAAATACTTTATGCTCAACTTGGCCTGATGGGCCATCAAGCGTCAGTAAACGACTGCTAGTTCGATCTGCTTTAGGAAAACGAGCAATTAATTCATCAGGAAGGTCAAAGCTAAAATCAGCTACGCGCATAGAGCATATCTCTCATTAATAAAAACGCGCCAAGTTTACTCTGATACGCCCACCACCTCAAGCAAAGCCCTGCGTCAACTTGGTACTAGCTTAAAGGATTACAAACTTAAGTACTTATTAACCGCTTTTGGGTAAAGTTTGCTTGTAGATTAGGCAAAATGTCATTATTCTAGCTTATTCACTAAACATGGGTTAAGTAAGAGGTAGTAGCGCCATGGCAAAGCAGTTAAAGCTGCTAATTTTGAACGCGAGCGTTGCTGAGCGTGAAACAATTAAGACCACATTAAACAAGCTTAATGTCTTCACGTTTATCGAAGCCAGTGACTCTCAAGATGCGCTTAAAATTCTTAAAAGCCACCCGGTGGATATTATCATTACAGGCCTTGAGGTCGGTAAGATTGATGGTTGGCGCTTTTCGCGCATGATCCGTTCAGGGTTATTAAAAACACCAAAAAACACACCAATTTTACTTACCCCGCCAATCTATTGTGAACGTATAGCCGAAACCACGGCTCGCAGCTATGGCATTGATGCTGTTCTTCCATTTGAACGCCAAGATATGCTGCCGCAAGTGCTTGCCAACGTGTTATCAACTCACCTTGAAAAAAGTAGTCGCCTTAATTTATTACTACTTGAAACAGATAACCGTAAAGCAGAAGATATCAGCGAACAGTTAAAACTAAGCTTCGCGATAACTCATACCACGTCAACAAAAGCGACACTTGCGACCTATCTGCAGCAAAAATTTGCCATTGTATTGATTGACGCCACTGAATCTCATTCTGATACCGCTGCTGGGCTAATTAGCGAAATACTGCAGCACAACCCAAAGCAAGCGATTGTAACCATCATTGATAACAATGATGCAGATTATGCAGAGCAGTTGTTGCTATCTGGCGTAACTGATTTTATTCGCGCCCCGTACGATCACTCGTTATTGAGTAAAGTGTGTGATCACGCTGCCCGTCGTGAAGATTTCATGGTGAGCTATGCAGAGTTTGCGCAAAAAGTAGAACAACTAAGCCAAAGTCAAAGCCGCTATAAAGAGCTGTTTTCTGCCCACCAACGTATTTTATTACACCTAAATACTGTGGTACTTGAGTTTAACCAAGAGGGTAATATTCGCTTTATTAACCCTGCTTGGGAGCATTTAACGGGCTATGGCATTAAGTCTAGTTTAGCAAAGTCATTAACTGACTTTTGTTTACCTGAGTGTAAAACAAAGCTACAAGATACTATTCAGCGTATTTTGCATGGTGGTGAGCAACAGCAACAGGTAGAGATCCAACTAAAACATAAAAATGGCAATGCCATTTGGGTTGAGTGTCGCTTACAGCTGATTAAAAACAGCCAAAACTCAGCAACTATTACCGCCACCATAGATAACATTCATGAGCGTAAGCAGGCAGAGCTACAACTTCGTCATTTAGCCTTGCACGATACGCTCACAGAGCTGCATAACCGTTATTACTTTGACCAACAATTACAACGTATTTGTAAAGCACAATACACCAGTAACGATACAGAGCACGCGCTGATTTATATCGATTTAGATCACTTTAAAATCATCAACGACAGTAAAGGTCACCAACAAGGTGACATTGTTTTAAAAGAAGTTGCCCAGTTATTCACAGCGAATATTAGTGATGAGCACTTAGTGTGCCGCATCGGTGGTGATGAATTTGCCGTGATCTTAAAAAATACTAACTTACTCGATGCACACTTGGTGGCAGAAAGTATTTGTATGGCGATTGAAAAGCACCGCTTTCATTCAGAAGATCAAGAGTACTCAATTAGCTGCTCAATTGGTTTAACACAAATCACCGAGCAAAATAACGACCCAAGTGAGTGTTTAAAACAAGCTGATATCGCCCTTTATGTAGCAAAAAGCTTAGGCCGTAACTTAGTACACTGTTATTCAAAAGAAGATAGTCATCACAATAGTTTACAAGCCGGTCTTGAATGGGGTCATAGTATTCGCCAAGCATTACAACATGATGCTATAGAACTGCACTATCAACCGATTTGGGACTTTAAACGCGGCCACGTCGCCTACTTTGAAGCACTATTACGCTTAAAGCTTGATGATGAGCTTATCTACCCTAATCAGTTTATTCCTGCTTTAGAGCTTTTAAACGATACTTTCTTGATGGACCAATGTGTTATTCGTAATGCCATTAAGAGCGTTGCCGAGTACCCAGAGCTTAACCAAGTAGCAATTAACTTATCAGCACAGTCGTTTTTAGATGAACGCTTACTGCCGCATATTGAATCGAGCTTAAAAGAATACAATGTTGAACCAACACGCATTATTTTTGAGATCACCGAGTCTGCGAGTATTAATAACCTAGTTGCAACCCGTGCCATGATCGAGCGTTTGAATGGCTTAGGCTGTCACTTCTCTATTGATGACTTTGGTACTGGCTTTAGTACCTTTAATTACCTTAAACAGTTACCGGCTCAACACGTAAAAATTGATGGTTCATTTGTTCGCGACATGTTGAACGACCCAATCGATTTAGCGCTTGTAAAAGCGATTAATGATATTAGCCGTTCGCTTGATAAGCGCTCTGTTGCTGAATATGTTGAAAACAAAGAGATATTCTTAGCGCTAAAAGAAATTGGTATCGACTATGGTCAAGGCTACTTTATTGCCCGCCCAGTACCGGTTGAAAAAATTAGCGACGAGCTGAAAAAAATATCTGAAAATAATCTTTTTAACTAACAAATATCTAGCCTTAAAAAGCCTAAATTTAATACATTTTTAAACATTTTTTCTTAGTTTTTAAACTTCCATACTGACAATACTCATCTATACTTAAATCCACAGCAAGATAAAATGTCGCGTTTTTATAGTGATTATCTATAATAAACATGACATTACTTATTACATTAAACATACTGAGTATGACTTAACATCGTTAAGTCCATCTATTAGCGGTATAAAGGAGAAAAGTGATGACACAACTAATCGTTTTGTTGCTGATTGTGAATCTAGGGATAGCGTATCAATGTTACCGTAATGCGACCTTTAAGGGGTATCCGGTAAAAACATTTACAGGGCTAGGTTTAGTACCTTACTTTAATTTAGTCGTGTGGGTTTACTTGTTGTTTTTACCCGACTTAAAACCATTTTCAATGAGTGAAAAGCAGCCACTTTAGGCCAATGCCAGTCAGTTAAGCTGACTGGCATTTCTTTTTTTATGTGGGTACTTTGATGGCTTAGGCTTTATCGGTCTTGGGTATCGCCTATCTTCTCTTCTTGGTGGCAGTTTAAATAGTCTCAGCGT
>NZ_JBECOT010000114.1:0-4888 GCF_040104395.1 Pseudoalteromonas sp. BZA4 | reverse complement strand
ATCAACTGCTTGTAACTCATGGTAAATGCTTCTGTTTGTTTGGCGACGATAGAGTACCACCAACAGGCAGTTGATCTCTTCTCACCGTTTAACCATGAGTGGTGCACTTATTATCTGAATTCGGGGGCTGCTGTCGAATTTAAAGCAGATATAACAAGGAAAGGGGTAATTACTATTCGAATTGAGGCAGCTTCTGGAGAAAATAAACGTTATGACTGGAAAAATAAAATTTCCATTCAGCTTACTCAGCTAGGTTTGATTGAATTTCTATGCGCATTTTTATTCATTAAGGAAAGTATTGAGTTAAAGCATTACGGAGCTAAGAATGACAAATCATTAAAGGTTCAATACCAAGAAGGGAAATTGTTTCTGCAAGTATCACAAAAAGGTAAAAAGCTTTGTGGAGTACCTATTCCTATGAATGAAGCAGTACGTATAGGTCTATTTGCACTGGACTCTTATTTGAAAAACTTCGACAACATTAGTGCTGAATTTGCTGTGCAGAATTTTAACCGAGCAGCTAGTTTGGGTCTTTGAGCGCTTGAAAATGGAGGTTGAAGATGATTTTACAAAATGACGATGCTCTAGAAATACCTCATGGTAATTCATCTGTTTGGCGGTATATGAGTACTTGGAAATTTGAACAGTTACTCATAAATTCCACTTTGTTTTTTCCAAACGCTAATGCACTCTCAGATCAATATGAAGTATCTATACCTGAAAGTGTTAAAAACAAAGAAAGAGATGATCTAATTAATGATGGTATTAGTGGGAACAATCTTAACGGTGAATTGGAAGCTTTTTTTGGAACACCAATCCTAAGAAAAACTGTGTCTTTATCAACTGCTGGTCATTAACTCCACATGAGTCATACGCTTTATGGAAGATTTATCTTTCAGGTGAGGCGAATGGGGTTGCCGTTAAAACGTCGGTGAGCAAACTTAAACGCTCAGTGATTAACGGGCAAGACAGTAACCCAGAGCCATTTTATATGGGTAAAGTTAAATATAAAAAACACCTTTGCGATGATAGCCTATCAAGGCTATCACTAATAACAACGAAAAAACCATTTTATGATTTTGAAAAAGAGCTAAGGCTTTTCATATTGAATGATTCACCTCCTGAGAAGAGCTTGGATCAAACTGTTAATTTCATTCAAGGCAAGAGCGTGAAGATTGATGTTAATGAGCTTATTCAAGAAGTGTACATTTCGCCATTTGCTTCGCAAGGTTACATAGATGAGGTAAAACAATTGCTTAAAAAGTATGGTTATTCAAAAGCTTTGATTAAAGAATCTGAAATACTTGATATGTAAAATTGGCTTTAATCCACTGCACTGTTCAACTTTAACAGTGCAGTCCCCATAACCAATATATGTACTGCCCCTTACTGCTCGATTAAAAGAGTTTCAACAACTTCTTCCGTCGTATTGCTTTTGATTCTAATTTTTTTAGCGTGTTTGTTGAGCGACACAATTTCATCACAGAACCCTTCTGTTGGGTATAACGTGTACTTGTAATCGATAACCTTACCTTCATCGTCTTTTACAGCAGCTATATCATACTTCTCTAAAATGCCAGCATTAATAAGGTCTTTCATTGTTGAAGTCATATTTCTGCGAATAGCGATTAAGCGATTTTCAGTGATGTCTTCTGACTCAATAGAGCCAAACTTAATCATTATTCTTACAAGCATGAAGTGATACGTCTTTTCGGGGCTGGCGTATCTAAACAATGTATAAAGTCTGGTTGTAAGCCAACTAGATAAGGTTCTCTTAAATTGTTGCGCCTGGTTAAAGTAATATCCTTTATAAGATACAGTTTCAATTTGCTGAGCCATGTACTCATTAAGAAATACAATGCATCTCTGAGTGCTTGGCCCTTTTTTACCAGAAAAATGAATTGATCCCAGATAAGGCATTTTTGCTTCATTTGTTTCTACTTCACCATTTGAGTTGGTGCTGTAGTTAAAAGACAGTTGACTACCAGACAGGATTAGTAGCGCTTCCTTTAAATCTGGATAAGATAGTGATTGATTAACTGACTTAAGCTCTGCATTTAGTTCATTCATTTTAAAATGAATGGCGTAACGAGTGCCGCTTGCGTTATTAATCTTAGAAATATTGCCTTTCGTAGCAAGAGAAATTAATGCCCTCTCCACTTTTTCTTCGCGGTCAGATGGCCAAGCAACATAGTCTGTTTCTTTACCTTTGATTACAGCTGGTGAGATTTGTAATTCACCGGTGTATTCAACACCATCCAACTTATCAGAAATAGACCGAGAATTAACGAGCCTTTCTGGTGCTTGTCTAATTGGGTATATGGTAGTTTTAACTCTTACAAAACGAGACCATAAATCGTATAGGGGAAAGGTATTTGATAACGAATTAGATTTCAAACCTTCAAAATGCACATCAGTAAAGAGTTTAAGCTGCTCAACCTCAGCGGCTTCCTGAACTACTAACCCTTTGGTGCTGATAGTCTCTGGCAAATTATTTATTGTAAGTTTGTTTTTGCTCATACCGAAATTCCCGCATACTTGAATTTCAAATATATCAAATCGCTATATAAATAACACAGCAAAATGCACCATTATTAAAAAACTCTTTATAATCATTACGATAATAGAGTGTAACTGTGATCTGACTACCTAATTA
The DNA here is from genome assembly GCF_040104395.1 of Pseudoalteromonas sp. BZA4. Classification (NCBI taxonomy): domain Bacteria; kingdom Pseudomonadati; phylum Pseudomonadota; class Gammaproteobacteria; order Alteromonadales; family Pseudoalteromonadaceae; genus Pseudoalteromonas; species Pseudoalteromonas sp. BZA4. The sequence goes on along the minus strand of NZ_JBECOT010000114.1, from coordinate 2,232 downwards.
ACCTATTAAAAATAACGTGTAATTGCGATCTGGTCGTTTGAGTAACAGTATGAATAACGTGTAACTGCGATCTGAGTTCAAAACCTACCTATTTGATTAAGGTGTAATTGCGATCTGAGATGAAATTTGAGGCCATAAAATAACGTGTAAATGCGATCTGACACTATAATTGAGCCCATAAAATAGCGTGTAATTACGATCTGGGATAGAAATTGAGGCCGAAAAATAACGTGTAAATGCGATCTGGGATGAAATTTGAGGCCATAGAATAACGTGTAAATGCGATCTGGGATGAAATATGAAGTCATAAAATAACGTGTAAATGCGATCTGACACAAAAATTTAGCTCATAAAATAAAGTGTAAATGCGATCTGAGAAGCTACATAACTACTGAATAACGTGTAATTAGGGTCTGAGATTTATTTTCAGTTTATTATTTCATCAACTTACTTCTGTGTACCCGATGTGAACTTAAAACTATTGGTCAAAAATAAATCGGAAGAATTTGCTCTAAAAAGGACAGAGAAATTACAAAATAAAGTGTAAAACCGATCTGAAAAATAAAACACTTATATTTCAAGGGCTTACAGAATTATATCACGCTTAATTAAAGGTAACGGGCGAAAAAAAACTATTTTCAAATGAAAATTCACTAAACTTCTGTAGTATGTATTCAGGGGGCTGTGAATAACCCACTAAAAAAAGGTGTAATTGCGATCTGAGAAGCGTGCAATTGCGATCTGGTATAGTAATTAGGCCTATTTTCAACCATTTCGAATAAAAAACAAACTGTGATTGTGAATAAAATAAAGTGTAAATGCGATCTTGAGCAATATCTTTGTGGATATTTTACAAGCAGCCCTTTATAACCTGTTGATAATAATATCAATATGAGTACTAATAACGTGTGCTTGCGATCTAAGTAACGTGCAATTGCGATCTAAATAACGTGTAACTGCGATCTCATTTATTTTTTATTATCTTTTATAATCAACAGCTTAAAATCACAATCCACAGCACTAACCTAAAGATCTAACCTATATATTTAACCATCATTATCCTTAATGTTTATTCTTAGCTCTCACAAATCAAATTAAAAACCATTTTTGATACTTAAAAAGAAGTAACTACTCATCGTGTGAGAATTTACAACGAAATTACTAAATGACTCCTAGGTAAAGTTTTCAATTATCTGCCTTTCTTTTTGGTTTGAAAAAGATAAACAATAAGAACCAAATAGGTTAATTGGCTTGCTTTGCTAAGTAATCAACGACCCAAGGAAATACAACGTTACCTAAAAAGATCATATCAATTCATGAATGATGTTGAGAAAATTGTACTGGCCCCAAACTTCATTCGCGTAAACCACAAAAAACCCTAAATCAAAGGAAGTTTTAACAATGCGAGAATTGAATCGATTTATACGTTTGTGAAATTTTCACATTCAAATTGATGATGAAAAACTCTCATTGTATGTCCGGACACATTAAAGAATTAAAAAAATGAACACATTTGGAATCCCATCAAAATGGATTTCTAAACCATTAAATGTATAAGTTATAGGTGCGGGTAGTACAAGATCTGCGTTTTTATCAGAATGTTTTCAGCTTGATTATTTACTGCGAAAGGTAACCAATCATTAAGTTCACTTAGACATCAGTGTGCATAGCGATGATAAAGTTAGTGAATCAAATGTCAGTAGGCAAAGATTTTATCCTGTTGATGTTTGTATAGATAAAGCCAAGGTTAGTGCTGATATGAGACGTTTTTTGCTAATAATCGTGGAAAAATCACCAATATGGTTAGATTTGGGTAACAGACGCTCATCAGGCCAAATTATTTTAGGTCACACTTACGAAGAAGTTAATAAGCTACCCAGTGTGTTTGATTTATAAACCCAATTAGAGAGTGCGAAAGTAAAACCTTTAAAAATAGACCCAGTTTGCTCACAAGTACTAGGTTACAGCTTTTAAGGTTAGCTATTTTTGAACAGCTATTTTTGAATAAGTTTTAACTTGAACTGCCAGGTTTGATTTATAGAGTGTATTAAATCAGACATTGAATAGCCGGTTTGTGCCAATAACAGATTTTCAGGCGTAACACATTTCTGTCGGATAGACGACACCTGTTACCAAGTGTCGCCCTCCTAAGAACCGTACGTGCAACTTTCACTGCATACGGCTCAAGCCTTCACGAAGGCACCTAATTGGTACCCAGCAACTTATAAAGCA
>NZ_JBECOT010000113.1:0-5131 GCF_040104395.1 Pseudoalteromonas sp. BZA4 | reverse complement strand
CGCGAATACATCATAGGGCCGAGGTAGCTCCTCATTATGAGCCCGCATATAAGTACGCAGTCTGACAAAATTACCGAAGGGTATTGTGCAATAGGAGGAGTCCATATAAACGGCTTTAGCCGTGAATGGGTAAAATATTCGGTATTAAAACACCTCCTACAATGTAAGCATTATGCTTCAAAACGTAAAAATTATAATAAAATCAGTACGTAGGAACTGCAACCTAGGGGCGGAAGCGTGCCTGAAGGGCTAGACAAGCAAAGAGTTTTGCTTTCAAGCTGTAGCGAGAGGAGCTCTGCGACGAACTGGAACGGAAGCGTGCCCGAAGGGCTAGATAAGCAAAAAGTTTTGCTTTCAAGCTGTAGCGAGAGGAGCTCTGCGACGAACTGGAACGGAAGCGTGCCCGAAGGGCTAGATAAGCAAAGTGTTTTGCTTTCAAGCTGTAGCGAGAGGAGCTCTGCGACGAACTGGAACGGAAGCGTGGCCGAAGGGCTAGACAAGGCGTAGGCGACACGCTTGCTTGGCGCGTCTCAAACACGGCACTGCTGCAAACATTTCGCGCCTACATAAAAGAATTTAATCGCACAAAGAGACTATGAGACGCTGCCTTAAAGAGGTACGCAAAGTATTTTAGGTTTTCTCATTTACTCTCATTTGTTCTCTTTGTGCTAATAGGAACAATTAAAAGCTACTGCTTGCTGTATTGGTATCAATTACCAACCAGCAAACTTACTAGCAGCCTGCATACAAATCATTCAGACGAAAGCTTTTTGCCTCTCGTTTGTGAAAATAAGTCTTTTGAACTGGTTGCATAGTGAGTGAGCTCAGAAGTACTTATTAACTATTTTGCAAAAAACTGTCACAAGTGAGCGTTTACTAAACACTCAGTCTTGCGAACATCTAGTTGCCATGCTTTAATTAGGCAGCAAAAAATTAAACAGTAATGGTTTTATTTAAACTGGACGTTTTAAGAAAAAATTATTTGGGAAATAACAATGGCGCTTAGCTGTAAAACAATTGTGACGTCATTTGCGTTACTAGCAATGACAGGCTGTACAATCATCCCCGGCAGCCATTTCGAAGGAATCGAGTCGGGTGAACAAATTGATAATGTAGAGAAGGAACTCGAAAAGGTTAATATTCAAATCATTGACTCTTCTTTAATTAATCAACAAAAGCAAACGCAAGTTAAAAGCTTCACACCTTCCAGTTTAGATGGCGTAGATACCTCTAATTATCAGTACAAATTAGGTGTAGGTGATGTACTTACTATAGGTGTTTGGGATCACCCTGAATTAACCATTCCTGCTGCCGTGCAACGTACCGCAGAGTTCGACGGCTTTCGTGTTCAAGCCGATGGCACAATTACCTATGCATATGCACCAAATATTCAAGCAGCTGGTAAAACAGTACAACAAGTACACGCAGAGCTTGTAAAACGCTTAAGCCGAGTAATCGAAGAGCCACAAGTTGATGTGAAAATCGTTGGTTTTAGAAGCCAAAAAGCTTATGTAACAGGCGAAGTAAACAAGCCAGGTGTACTACCTGTAACAGAGATCCCATTAACTTTAATTGATGCACTAAACCAAGCCGGTGGCCTAACAGAAAACGCTGACTGGCGCACAGTGACTTTTACGCGCGGTGATAAAACCGAAGTTATTAAACTAGATGACTTTTATGCAAAAGGCGATATTTCACAAAACCGTTTACTTAAACATGGCGATATTGTGCACGTAAGCCGTAACGATATGCAAAAAGTGTTTGTACTTGGCGATGTAAAACGCGCAGGTACAGTAGGTGTTAATCGCTATGGTTTAAATTTAGCACAAGCCTTAAGCGATGCTGGCGGCTTAAACGAAAACACAGCTGATGCTAATGGTGTATTTGTTCTTCGTAAACGCAATTTAAACACAGACGGCGTAATTGCCGATGTATACCAGCTTCATGCTAAAAATGTTGCAGCATTAGTGCTTGCCGAGCAGTTTGAATTGCAGCCGCACGATATTGTGTATGTAACGTCAGCGCCGCTAGCACGCTGGAACCGAGTAATTAGCTTATTGCTACCATCAGTAAGTACAGTTGATTCAATCAACGACGTTGCTAACACAAACTAAAGGTAGGCTGTATGTTTGATTCTGTATTAGTAGTTTGTGCAGGTAATATATGCCGAAGCCCAACTGCCGAATATGTATTAAAAAGTAAACTACAAGGTAAAAACGTTACTGTTTCGTCAGCAGGGCTTACCGCCCTAGAGGGTAAACCTGCTGATGCCCAAGCTCAGTTAATTGCAAGTGCTCATAATATTGATATGAGCGAGCACCAAGGTAGGCAGATAACCTCAAACTTGGTGGCAAATAATAGCGTTATTTTAGTGATGGAGCAGCGCCATGTTAATGACTTGTGCGCGCGCTACCCACAAGCTCGCGGTAAAACGTTTTTACTAGGAAAATGGATTGGCGATAAAGAAATCCCTGATCCTTATCGCCAAAGTCAAGAAGCCTTTGAGCACGTTTACGCATTAATCGATAGCGCATGTAGCGCTTGGCAAAAGTATTTATAAGGAAAGGCTAGTACATGAATGCTCAGCCCACTGCTATTGCAGCAAATAATAAGCAAAATAGAACAACGCAAGACCAAACAGCACAAGAAATCGATTTAATGGCATTATTAGGTGCATTAATCGATCGTAAGTATTTTATTGCAGCCATCACTGCAGCATTTATGGCTGTGGGTGTGTTTTATGCGGTGTTTGCAACACCTGTTTACCAAGCAACCGCCATGATTCAAGTTGAAGACGGCAGCGCTTCAGTCCCTGGTTTTGACGATATGGCCGGTATGTTCGAAAGCACCTCTGCTGCTGTAACCGAAATAGAGCTATTAAAATCGCGCTCGGTGATAGGCGAGGCTGTTGATACCTTAAAGCTCGATATAGTCGCAGAACCTAAACTATTTCCAATAATTGGCAATAGAGCGTTTCGTAAGTATACGCCTATGCAAGCAGGTGACGTAGCCGAGTCAACTTTAGGCGCAAGTAGCTATGCCTGGGGTGGCGAGAGCATTGATGTATTTAGGTTTGATGTTCCTCGTTCTGCTATTGGTGAATACTTCACGCTAATTGCGGGTGAGGGTTCAGGCAAAAATAAACGTTTCACTCTTTTTAATGGTGATGACGAAGTAATCTTGCAAGGTAAAGTTAGCGAAGAGCTAAGTAATGGCAAATTTAACTTAACTATTCGTAGTTTAATTGCTCGACCAGGTACTGAGTTTAAACTAGTACGTAAAGACCGTTTAAATACTATTTTAGACCTACAAGCGTCTATAGGCGCAGGTGAAAAAGGTAAAGACTCAGGCATTATAAACTTGAGTTTACAGAGCGAAAATACACAGTACGCAGAAAAAGTACTTGATAAAGTAGCTGCAATTTATGTGCGCCGTAATGTTGAGCGCAATAGCGCAGAGGCACAAAAATCGCTTGAATTTTTAGAGGTACAATTGCCCGAAGTTAAAAAGCAGCTTGAGTATGCAGAGCAGCGTTTTAACGACTACCAAATTAAACGCCAATCAATCAATATAACGTTAGAGACACAAGGTGTACTAGAGCAAGTAGTAGAGCTAGAAACTAAATTACAAGAGCTAGAGCTAAAGCGCCTTGAGCTAAGCCGTAAGTTTAAAGAAAGCCACCCGACTTACCAAGGTGTACTTGAACAGATTGAAGCGGTAGAAAAACAAAAGCAAAACTTAGTGGGCGAGGTAGGTAACCTACCAGAAACACAGCAAGAGCTTTTACGCTTAAAACGTGATGTAGAGGTAAGCAACCAAATTTACACGCTACTTTTAAGTAAAACTCAAGAGCTTGATATAGTACGTGCAGGTACAGTAGGTAATGTACGCATAATTGACCACGCAGAGGTAAATACCTCTAAGCCAGTTAAGCCTAAAAAAGCACTAATTGTAGTAATGGCAACTATGCTGGGTGGTATGCTAGCGGTAGCTATAGTGCTTATTCAAAAAGCGATACATAAAGGGGTAGAAGACCCTAACGAGATTGAGGCACTAGGCCTACCTGTATATGCAAGCGTACCTTATTCAGATTATCAAGATAAACTAACTGGTTTTAGCAAAGCTCGTAAGGGGAAAGACAAACCTAAATCGATTCTTGCCGTAGATAACCCAGCTGATTTATCGATAGAGGCACTGCGCAGTTTACGTACAAGCTTGCACTTTGCGATGATGGAGGCAAAAAATAATATTATTGCAATATCAGGGCCAAGCCCAGGCGTAGGCAAATCGTTTATTTCAGTTAACCTTGCAACAGTACTTGCACAAAGCGGTAAAAAAGTACTGATTATCGATGCCGATATGCGCAAAGGCTATTTGCAAACCCAGTTTGGTATGAGGTGGGACGATGGCTTAAGTGATCTATTATCGGGCCGTTTAAACCTTGAGCAAGTAACTAAAACATCACAAGTTCAAGACCTTGATGTGATCACCCGCGGCCAAATACCACCAAACCCATCTGAATTACTTATGCATAGTAATTTTAGCAAGTTAGTCAAACAGGTAAAAGACAAATACGACATTGTAATAATTGATACACCACCTATTTTAGCAGTAACAGACCCTGCAATAGTCAGTGCCCACACAGGCACTACATTGTTAGTAACACGTTTTGGCCAAAACCATGCCCGTGAAATAGAGCTTACACGTAATCGCTTTGAGCAAAACGGTATAGATGTTAAAGGGGTGGTATTTAATGGTGTAGTTAAAAAAGCCAGTAATGCGTATGGATATTATGGTTATTACAACTACGAATATAAGTCAGGGAGTTAGTTTAAAGCAGTTCATATTTTCGTTGGTCAGTACCACGTTTTAAAGAAAAGTTAAGCGTAGTTACAGGTTATGGTACCGATTGTTTAGGTACTTTAGCCCTGCAGTGCTTTTACAAAAACTGATTAACCTATAACCAAATATTTGAAACCGTAATGCACCAAAATAGCATTACCATGATTGATCTGACTCCATAAAAGTAGACACCTTTTTGGAGTCAGTAATCATGAAAGTAAAACCATATCGTAAACATTCACTCGAATTTAAAATAAAAGTCGTTCAAGAGTCGTTAGACACCACAGAT
>NZ_JBECOT010000112.1:0-5435 GCF_040104395.1 Pseudoalteromonas sp. BZA4 | reverse complement strand
GGTATGTCAGGCACCAAGAAAAGGAAGAGGTGCAAGAGCAGGCGCAGTTAACACTGCAGTAAACAACGCCCCCTTCTAGGGGGCTAATGCAAAGCCACCTTCTTTAGAAGGTGGATCTTTTACTTTAGTAATTCTTAAATTATTTAGCACACAAATATCAGTCAAAACCTTGGCCCTGAAGTTATACCATTTCTGTATCAGTTATTAGCTACTCATTTATAAAAGTTTTTATTGGCGCAATTTTTGCACTTTAAATTTCATTATTAACTATTGTGTCAAAAAGCTGATGGATACTAATCATCTCGACAAGCAAAACTTTTTTGATTTAGGCAACTTAGACTCATTACGTCAAAATGCCTTAAAAAGTGATGCCTCTAGCGATGCGTCAAAAGAGGCGCTGAAAAAAGCGGCGGCACAATTTGAATCTATCTTCACTCAAATGCTGCTTAAAAGCATGCGTAAAGCAAATGAAGCGTTTGAAGACAAAGACAGTCCGTTTAACTCGAGTGGCGTAAAATTCTTTGAAGAGATGCATGACCAACAAATGTCGGTTGAGCTTTCATCAAATGGCTCGTTGGGTCTAGCTGATTTAATTGTTCAGCAGCTCTCGCCAGACGGTAAAGAGTTTACACCAGGTTCTGTACTTAGAACGACGGCTGACTTTGCTAGTGATAAACGCGTAAGCGGTGTCCTTGATAGCACTACTGAGGCTCAGGCTAAACCACAAGCTGTTGAGGATACAGCAGCGAACGAGCAATCAGAAAACCGCTTTGAAGATGCTGAGTCTTTCATTAGCTCTGTTTGGGAGCACGCTAAAAATGCGGCTGAGAAAATTGGCTTAAACCCAGCTGTGATGGTTGCTCAAGCAGCACTTGAAACGGGTTGGGGTAAACACATCATCAGTAAAGCTGATGGCACAAGTAGTAACAACTTATTCAATATTAAATCGGATAGGAGCTGGCAAGGTGATAAAGCAAGCAAAGTCACGCTTGAGTTTGAACAAGGTGTGCCAGTTAAAAAGCAAGCTAGTTTCCGTTCTTATCAATCGATTAAAGACAGTGTTAATGATTTTGTGGATTTCTTAAATGAAAATCCACGTTATCAAGAAGCACTCAATAATACCGCAGAGCCTGCAGCCTTTTTAGATTCGTTACAAAAAGCAGGCTATGCAACTGATCCAAATTATGCCGATAAAATTAAGCAGGTATTGAAGCGCGTTGAGCTTCAAAGCGTCGCTGCTTCATTGGTACGTTAAGGAGTAGACCCTCATGTCATTTAGCTTATATGACATAGCAAATGCCGGTGTAAGAGCTAACTCTGAGCTTTTACAAACCACCAGTAAAAACATCGCCAACGTTAATACCGAGGGCTATGTGCGTGAGCGTACTGAGTTCACAACCATGATCGACAACCAAGTGGGTCGTGGTGAAACGTATCGCTTACTAAATGAATTTGCACAAAAGCAATTAAATAGAGATACCTCTAATAAGGCATTCTTTGATCAGTTTGTAACAGAAGCAAGCCGTGTCGATAGCTTGTTTTCTGAAGAGTCAAACAGCTTATCAACCAGTATCAACTCGTTTTTTAACAACGTACAAGAAAGCTTAAATCAACCGTCGTCAACAGTAGCTCGTTCACTGGTCATGACGGATGCACAAAACTTAATTGATCAAATGGACAGATTGTCGAGCATTGTGGTTGACCAAAAAGCCGTGGTAAATGAGCAGCTAGAAATCTTCTCTGATGAAGCAAATAACTTAATTCAAAGCATCAGCGAACTAAATACCAAGATTGCATCTGTTCATGGCACTGAACGTGAGTCATCGTCGAGTGGTTTGTATAACGAACGTGATAAAGCAATTCGTGACTTATCTGAGCTGATTGATATTGAAACACTCGATGGCAACAACGGCGAAAAACAAGTTTATTTAGGCTCAGGTCAAGCACTTGTCATGCAAAGCGGCACATTTAACCTGTTTTCATTCAGTGGTGACCCTGATCCGAACTTTAAAGAATTAAAACTTGATGTAAACGGTGGCAAAGCCGTGCCGCTTGAAGTTGATGTGAGTAAATTGAAAGGCAAAATTGGTGGCTTACTGGCATTTCGTGATGATATTTTAGTGCCAGCGCAAAATCAATTGGGTCAAATGGGCTTAGCGTTAGCTGATGCCTTTAATCAACAAAATAGCCTAGGTATGAACGCCAATGGTGAAATTGGGGGTGATATTTTTGCTATTCCAACGGTTGATGCGCTCGGTTATCAAGCTAATACGGGCACATCAACAATGACGGCAACCCTTGAACCTGGTAAAGGCAGCGAATTGCCAGCAAGTGATTTTATTGTGACCTATACAAGCGCAACCACTGTTGAGATTCAGGCAATCGATAATAAAGGTGAACCCATTGGCACCGCATCTACAGCGAATGTAACTGCCGGTGTGATTGACTCATCAACTATTACGGGTGGTGAAGCGTTTGGTTTACAACTCAACGTATCAGGTGCTGCAAATACTGGTGACCAATTTATGGTGAAGCTAAATTCACAAGCTGCAACGACCCTCGAGCTTGCCACTGAGCGCCCTGAAAATTTAGCGTTAGCATCACCTATTCGAACTGCTACTGATATTAATAACACCAGTGATGCAGGTATTTCTGCTGGTACAGTTTCAGATATTGATAATTCAACGGGTATTACCGTGGGGCCACCTCCTAGCTTGGCGAATGGCGATATTACATTAGTGAAAACGGCAAATGCTAACGAATATCAAATTACGGACGGGAACGGTACATCGACCTTTACTATTACACCACCTGCTGAAAATATTCTTGCCCAAGCTGGCGCGCCTTATGATACCTATGGGTTTGATTTTAACATTGAAGGTTCGCCTGCCACAGGAGACACTTTTACCGTTGAGTTCAATACCGGTGGCTTTGATGATAACCGTAATGGCTTGCAATTGGCTGATTTACAAAATGGTGAACTAGTACGTCAAAATGTTGTTGCTAGTAGTACTGCTGATAATCATCAAACATTTAATCAGGCATACACAGGTTTAGTATCTGATATTGGTGTAGTTACTTCGCAGGCACAAACAAGTCAACAAGCATTCACTGCATTAGCAGAGCAGTCAGAGGCTTGGTATGAATCTCTATCAGGGGTAAACCTTGATGAAGAAGCGGCTAACCTTTTACGCTTTCAGCAATCGTATGCGGCATCAGCGCAAGTGCTTGCCACTGCTCGTTCAATATTCGACACCTTACTTAATTCAACGAGGTAATTATGCGTTTATCAAATAATTTAATGTACCAAAGTAGCGTTAATAAAATTCTTGAAGGGCAGCAAGGTGTTGCTAATGCACAAGAGCGCGTGAATACTGGGCAAAAATATTTATCGACTTCAGAAAGCCCGTCTGCCTACTCGCAAGCATCTTTATTTACAAATAAAATTCAAACAAACGAGCAGTATACTAAAAATATTAATCAACTGAGTGGCCGATTAGAAACAGAAGAAAGTGTACTACAAAATATCAATACCACCATTCAGGCTGCGCAAGAGCTGACAATTCGAGCGGGTAATGGGGCGATGAGCCAGACAGACTTACAAACTATTGCCAGTGAGCTGGAGGAGCTGCAAAAGTCTTTGCTCAGCTCAATGAATAGTCAATCTGAAGATGGTAAGTATATTTTTTCTGGTTATCAAGATAGCACGCAAACATACAGCCTGAATACGCTAACTGGGCTATATGAATATCAAGGCGATCAGGGACAGCATAAAGTAACAATAGCTAAAGGTGTTGATGTTCGCTCAAGTGATAATGGTTTTACTGCGTTCGAAAAAGTGAATGCCCGCCTTGATGTAGTATCAAATGAGGGAACAGCGGCAGGCGGTGTTATATCGGGTACTGTGTATGTAAAAAACCAAGCTGATTTTGATAAGTTCCACAAAGCAAATTTTGATTTAGATCCCACAGCGACTGCTGCAGATAACTCTTTTCAAGTTGAGCTTGTCGCCGGCGTTAACCTGGGTGATCCAGATACCTATGTTATTAATGACGGCTATGGTAATCCAATCACCCCAGCTGTCACTGGTGAATTTACAGGGGAGCCTATTGAATACGCAGGTATGGAGTTTAAGCTTGAAGGCACTGCACCAGGGACATTCGAGTTCGAATTAGAGGCCCCACACAAAGAAAATGTACTCAATACTATGCAAAACTTAATCACCAGTTTAAATAGCAGTTTAGCAGGTGATGAGCTTAATGATGCACTGGCAGACGGCTTAGAGCAATTACAAAGCGCCAGCGAACAAGTGGTATTTACACAAGCAAGTCTAGGTGCCCGAATGAATTTGGTTGAAAGTGTCACAGATTCAAATAGCGCGATAGATATTAACAATAAATCGAGTAAATCAAATTTGGTTGAAGTTGATATGGCCGAAGCAATTAGTGACTTAACAAGACATGAAACCGCATTACAGGCTTCGCAAGCAACCTTTGGTCGCTTAGCTAATTTAACGCTTTTTGATTATTTATAATTAAACTCATACGGTAAAAGTTTGCCTTTATATCGGGCCAGTGGCAAAAAATTGTCACTGGCCTTTTTATTTCTTACATTTACAAAGTATAACATCTAAAACTTATTTAAAAACAAAAGATTAAATTACTTTAATAAGCTGGCATATTTCCTGCTTTAGGTTCTGCACAAAGCGCGTGGTTCCTCACAAGTTCATTGGACCACAGCCTAACTAAAACTAGGAGATGGTAAAATGGCATTAACAGTCAATACTAATGTGTCGTCACTTAACGCACAGCGTAATTTAAATCGTTCAAGTGAAGGTTTAGCAACTTCAATGGAACGTTTAGCATCGGGTATGCGTATTAATAGCGCAAAAGATGATGCGGCAGGTCTACAAATTTCAAACCGCTTAACTTCGCAAATAAATGGTTTAGCAGTCGCACAGCGTAATGCTAATGATGGTATATCTATGGCACAAACCGCTGAAGGGGCTATGCAAGAGTCTACAAATATCTTGCAGCGTATGCGTGAACTTGCATTGCAATCAGCAAATGGTTCTAATTCTTATGAAGATCGTAATGCGCTCCAAAAAGAAGTAAGTGCGCTCCAAACAGAGTTAACACGAATTGCTGATACTACATCGTTTGGTGGTCAGCAATTATTGAACGGAGACTTTGGTACTAGAGCCTTTCAAGTAGGCGCTAATGCTAACGAGATTATCAATGTTTCTTTATCAAGTGTGGCTGCGGAAGATATAGGTACTAAGCAATTTAATCTTACGTCTGCAACGGGTTTTGGGCAAGCTACAGCTGCAGGAGCTGATCCAGCGAATAATGGTCTTACTGGTGGTGATATTACCATTAAAGGTCAAAACGGTGCAGACGAAGTAATAAATATTGTTGCTAATTCTACTGCAAAAT
>NZ_JBECOT010000111.1:0-5449 GCF_040104395.1 Pseudoalteromonas sp. BZA4 | reverse complement strand
AAAATCAAAACACACCGCCAAGTGAAAGAGCCGTAAAAACTTCACGCGCTTTAAGTCAGAAAAAAGACTAGTTACCTCTTGCTTGACTCGCCCTTGAAAGGGTGAGATTGCGCAAGCCTAATGTTCAGAATCGAGTTCCTTAATTTTTATTCAAATTTAAATAAAAATCCGGCTTTATGCTGTTTTTAAGAGTTTAAGATTAATTCGACTTTAACGTTGAACATTAACTCTTAAGAGGTTTAAAAATGGAACTAACCAACCAATCAAACATTGTTGAAGCACCAACAATCACTAAAAAAATGTCTACTGCTAAAAAAGCGACCATCGCACTGATGGTAATCTCTTTAGCTCTATTAATTTCACAAGGCGTAATGGCTGCGGCTCCAACTTCTGGTGACTTCCTATACGGAGTTTACAATGAAGTAGTTGGCTGGTTAACCGGCGCACCTGGCATCATCATTTCAATTTTCACATTTGGCTTTGCTGCTTTCCAAGGCATTATGAAGCAGAACTATGCTACTTGTGTGGGTGCATTCCTTATCGCACTGCTATTTGCAAATGCACAAGATGCTGTTGAGTACTTCCTAACTGCTTCAGTTGGAGTGCTTTAAAACATGGAAACGCCCAATCGCTACCGCTGTAAGACCCACATCAACCAACCGTTATTAATCTTGTTTGTATTTACTAAAGAACAAGTAATACCGTTGATGGCCGCGGTAGCGATTGGCATGGTGACAAAACAGACCTTTATCCTTGTATGCCTAGCCATGGCATACATTTATATCTCTCAAAAGGTTAAAGGCCGATTCCCTAAAGCCTATGTTAAACACAAGCTTTGGTCTTATGGGTTCATCTTAACCAATCAAAGCAAATCAATTGCAGATCCAGTTAAACGTACATACCACCGCTAAGGCAAGAAAATGCTTGATGATAAATCCGCTTCAGTTCGAAGCTTCAAATCGATGGTTGCATCTAACAACATAAGCCGAGTAGCTAACCTATTTTTATCCATTACAGTTGCTCTAAGCGCTTTAACACTGTTTTTCAAAGACAGTGAAGTCGTTGTTATCCCAGAACAGAATTACTTTGGTGAGCTTACAATTCAAGGCGATAAAGCTAACCAGAATTACCAACAAGCATGGGCCTACAGCGTTTCTACTCTAATAGGTAACATTAACTCGCAAAACATCGATTTTGTAAAAAAGATAATGATGAAAATGTTATCTCCACAACTACAAGTTGAAATCGAGCCAATGCTAGATAAGCAAGCTGAAATGATAAAAATGCGTGATATACGACAAGTTTTTATTGCCGACGACCTAATTCATGAGCCTGAAACTGATTTAATCACCATTTGGGGCCAAAAAATCACTTTCATTGGTGGAGAGCCCAAAGCAGATACAAAGTGGAGCTACGAATTTAAGATCACCGCAAGAAATGGAAGACCTAAAATTACTCACTTAGATCAATATCCGGGCACCCCAAGAAAGCGAAAACAAGCGATGGAAGCGCGTGGCGATGCTGAACCGGGAACTTTAGAGTCGCAACCTTACTATGACAGTGAGCTGGAGATAGGGGTACTAGAAGCGGCAAAAGAACTGAAAGTGAAAGAACAACAGGAGAGCAACTAGATGAAAATGAAATCAATACTTTTAGCCATTGGTTGTGCGTCTAGTGCATTCACCTTCGCTAATGATGCAACTGAAAATCCAAGCGATACATTCAAGCTACCAACAGAGGTAGTAAATGAACAACCTATTCCGGTTACAAAGCAAGCTATATTCGAAGCGGCAAAAAACGGCATAAAATTAGATAGTCGAAGCGAACCTGTAATGAAAACTGTCTCCCCTCAAGATGAAATCAATCAAATTGCCGATAATGTAAAACCAAATGGAATGATGAATGAAGCTGACTTTAACCAATACCAGCAGCCACAAACTGCACAGTCAATTCGCTCAGGTAATGGGTACTCATTCCTAGATATCGTTAAATCAAAATATAAGCCAACCCAAAACCTTAGCAACCTTGAACCCGGCGCTAATATCGCTGTACCTGTAGCAGTGGGCTTGACGAATCCAATCATAACTAATTTTAAGATGGTTGCTGCTAGAACCCACGACGAAGAATCAGTCATTGAATTAGAAGATGGCCGTTTATACATCACTTTAAACTCACTTAAGCCTGTTGCTTTAATGTTGTTTGAAGAAGGTGTTCCAGAGTCAATGATTAACCTTACATTGGTACCAATGGAAGCGATGCCGGTTGTTGTAAATGTCGATGTGAATCTTTCAAAAACGATGCAATACAAAGGCGCAAACCACAGAGCGGAAATAAAAGAGCAAGAAGCTTTAGCTGAAGCGTCTTTAACTGAAGGCCACGTCGCAAATGTTGAAACAGATCGAGTAGCGCGTATTAAGCAAATTCTAAAACCTGTTGGTAAAGGTGAAATACCACAAGGTTTTTCACTTTCTCATGATGTATCAAAAGCGATGCACCAACCTTGCGGATTAACCATTAGTCAGCAAGTACTACAGCGAATTGTCGGTCCAAGAGAAGTTGTTGATGTAGTCAGAGTCCAAAATACAACTACACGCCCCTATACAGTTCGTGAACAAATGTGCGAGTCACGTGATGTTATGGCCGTTGCCATTTACAACAAATCACTACTTCAACCTGGCGAAGCAACAGAAGTTTATATCCTGCGAGACAAATTGCGCCAAAGCATTGTTAACACTAACTCTAAACGTCCTCGTGTAATCAACTAAGGCTGGTGGAAATGAGCATTAAAAAACAATGGGAAAATCCCAAAGTTAGAAAGTTTGCAGCAATACTGGTGATTATTCCTATTGCGTTCTTTGGTTATAAGTCGATGTCTTCGAGTGATAATAAAACCAGTCTGCAGGACAGAATTGCAGCAAGACAAGCTGAAGACCGCCTTGATGGAAAGGGTAAAGTACGCGGGCTATTTGATTCAGAAAGCATTGCTAACATCGATAAAAACGAATTCGACGAAATCTATGACAAGTCTGTAGACTCAATTCGCAGAAAAGAGCGTGAGGTATATACAGAAAAAGAGCGTGTACTTGAGATGGTTCAGCAACAGCAGCAAAGCATCGATGACCTGACGCTAAAATTGAAAGATTACGAGCGCCAACTGGAAGTGCGCGATAGAGCATATGCAAATACCCAACATAATAGACAATCAAATGGTGGCTCACGCTCAAATTACAACACTTCATACTCTGGTGCAGAGCAAGGGCAACAAGCTATAGCTGATGCACCACAACAGTACGATGAGAGGGTTTTTGACAGAACCCCTACTCAGCTTGTTACTGCAAAACCACAAATCGAAGGCCGTGTTATTAGAACTATCACCCAACGCAGCGTTCGAAGCATTAAGAGTTCGGGTGTTGTTGAAGAAAAACAGCAAAAAGATTTGTTGATCACACAACAAAGTCTAAAACCTGAAAAAGAGGTCCAAAAGAAAAGCGATCCAAATGAAGGTGGACTAATTGATTCTGACGAAGGCGTTGTTTATTTGCCTGCAGGCTCATTCTTCTCTGGTGTTTTACTTACTGGTTTGGATGCTCCAACACAGCTTGCAGCCAAATCTTCTCCTATGCCGGTTGTTATCCGAGTTAAAAAGGAAGCTATCTTGCCTAACCATTTCACTTTAGATATTCGCGAGTGTCACGTTATTGGCCAAGCAATCGGGGATTTATCAAGCGAAAGAGCGCATATCCGCGCACAATCAATTACATGTGTACGTAATGACGGTAAGAGTGTTGAAAGCGCGATTCAAGCGAATGCAGTTTCTGACTTTGATGGCAAACTTGGTATAGCCGGCAGACTTGTAAGCAAAAATGGCAACCTCTTAGCAGGCTCTATGGCAGCTGGATTTATGAGTGGCATTTCTGAAGCTGTTGCTCCTCAACGCACTACATCAATCAATACGTCTGGTGGTGATAGAGCGGTATGGGAATCAGTAGACTTAGGCTCCGTTGCTTCTGCTGGTGTGTTCCAAGGCTCAGCTGATGCTATGGATAGACTAGCTGAATACTACATCGCTTTAGCAGAACAGATTCACCCAGTAATTGAGATATCACCGGGACGTTCAATTACATTCGCTGTGCTATCTGGCACTAAACTCAAATTAGGTGATTAAACAATGAATGACTATATAAAAATGATTCTAATAAGCCTAGTAATGTCAGCCTTAGCATTTTTTGCTGGTGTATCTTACACAAAAGCAGTAAGCGAAAAATCGATGATTGAAGTAACTGATTTAATTGCAGGTTATGCGAAAGTTCAAACGTTTAATCCAGAAGAAATTTCAAAGCGCATTACATCAGAGGGGGCTACACCTGCAGAGCTGGCATCTTATATCGAGCGTTATATTAAGCTCCATCAGCTCAAAGGGGTAATGCTTATTGATGAAAGTTATGTAGTTGCAAAGCCTAATTTCTCATCATCTGCTACGCTTACTATGAGCGAGCTAAATAACCTTAGTGAAAAGTACAATATTAAAACTGAAATAGATTATGGCTCACTCCTTAGTGAATTCAATAAAACAATTAAAAGCGCCAAGAATTACACAAATTAGATCCCAACTAAAAACCGCCTCATCATTTTGTAGGCGGTTTTTTTTGATCTATGTCCTATTCTTGATATCAAATTCATTGGATTTACATCAGGCGTTAATTAACCACGAGAGCAATTAAAAAACAACGCGATAGCTTTCTCTACTGATATATAATATTAATTCTAAAAATAATTATGATTCACTAATGAGTGAGTTTAATAGTTTTGTTGAAAGAGCCAGCCACCAAAGTGTCCTTAATAAACAAGAACACGGATATATGGAAACTTCATGGCGGACGACCTACAGAGCTAAAACAATTGAAGGCAAGCTTGCATAAAAACTAACGCATTAAGAGATGGATATGTTTGGTATCTCACTAAAGAAATTGACGAGGATTTATTAGCACAATCACAGCAAGGTTTTATTGAACTGTGCGTTCTTGTAGATTAAGAGGTGATTAATTTCGATGATTTCAAGATGCTAATAGAAGAACCCCGAGAAGCTTTGGAGAGCTTTAGATATCTTATTTTAGAACTCTACAGCGCAGATCGTTTCATTATTGTTCAATCAGCACTTAATTCTTACTACAAGCATCATGATTCAAAACATCTATCTTTCCACAAATATACAATTAATACTCACAGGCCTTATTTCCACCACCTATGAGCGAAGTTGAAAAGAAGTTTGTTCATGTAAAAAGGGTTTCAATTCATCGAAAGTTTATTGAATATTTATATTAAGCCCGAATTCAGATAATAAGTGCACCACTCATGGTTAAACGGTGAGAAGAGATCAACTGCCTGTTGGTGGTACTCTATCGTCGCCAAACAAACAGAAGCATTTACCATGAGTTACAAGCAGTTGATC
>NZ_JBECOT010000110.1:0-5449 GCF_040104395.1 Pseudoalteromonas sp. BZA4 | reverse complement strand
AATCGTAAGACTAGCCGAGTCAAAAGCTCGACTAGCGGTGTCCAACGAAGCGTCAAAAAAGAAAGGTTAGTAGCTTAGGCTATTATCTTGGAAGCTCGATGCCTTTAGGCGCGAGTAGTTCACTAAATATAGGCTAAGTAAACAGCAAGCAATGCACATATTTGGATTTAAGAAAACAACATACCACAAGTACACGAGCCCAAAATACGAAGAAGAGATAAGTAACAGTGTTTCAATTATTTGCGAGTGCCTTGATCACATGGGTAAAGGAAAAGCAAAGAGATACTTAGAACTAAAACTCTCAACACACCGAGATAAGTCAGTTAGAAAACTATTAACCTGACGTATAGTCTTGTTTACTCTTAGGGGGTGAACTATGTTTATAATAGCTCATATTGCGTTCGTTACCTTTGCATATTTAGGGATTCATTTGGGAAAATTTGTTTTTAGCAAAAAATTACTAGGTAATTGAGCGATACCCCCTAGATTTATCTAATTTTAATATTAAATTAAGCTTATATTTGTTTCGGTTTTTTTACCCCACCTATAAAAAGTTAATATTAAAAACATGGAGTTATTGAAACAACAGTGTGAAGTGAATCACTTATGGGCGCCACCTTAATGTCGAATAAGGGGAGCTCATAAAGTTTCGAAAAATTTTTAAGTATGGAAGTTTGACAATAATAAGCACAGCCTCTATATTTAAAGTGTATTTAATAAATTATTGAGCCAGCAAATTCCTAATTGATTATCAATACCCAAGCATACAAACTCACCTTCATCCCTAAGTTTGTATGCTTTTTTCTTTTGTATCCTAGTTTAGCCAGAATGACGCTGGATTTGCTTTTTGTGCTTCTATACTTTGCTGGTTTGGTATTCTATAACAGAGGTTTAGCTATTAGGTGACATTTTGTTCTTGTCGAGCATTTTCTATTGTTAAAGACTCCCTATATTCAGCAGTTTCTGCTGTCAGTTTCCAATGAACATCAAGTAAATCCTGCTGCTCAACTACTTGTCTAACCTCTGCTATAGAGGTTTTGAAAAACTCTTTTTTGGGATTTACTTTGTTTACTTGCTCTCTCAAATCTTCTGTGAAGTTATTTTTCTAGTGTAGGGGCATCCACACTATAGATCATGGTATGCATATCAAATGATAATGGAGCAAAGGCACCTCAGAGCCCTTTTACTCTATCAGGTGGCTTTAATTGAGCAAATTTTAATTAAAAATCTAATGAAAATTAGGATTTAGATGGAAATATAGATTTTAAAATATCTTCAAATAAATAGTCATGGCTCTATGTTTAATGAAGTGTTTTAAGAAAAAATTAACCGGATATACAATCATTGCAAGCATGGTTGGTCAAACCATTGCTGTATCAGTAATTGGGGTATGGGCTGGGTTACTATCGATTGCCACTCCATTTGAAACAGCTATTGCTGCACAGGAACGGTTTGACCAAATTCAGCAAAAATACAAAACTGATGATCCAACAAATAACCGCTCCGATGATCAACGTTTAAATCAAACGTTATTAAAATACCCACATCAAACAGTCATAAATCCAAATCGAGAAAATGAGATAATTCAAAAATACTACCTAACCCCACAGACATCTAGAACAGTTGATTTGTCTGCTTATGGTAATTATGGAGACAATGCACAGCAGCAGATTGAAGATAGCGTAAATGTTGCGAGAGACATGTCAAAGTCAGCTGTTGTTCCATCGACTAATGCTAGTGGAGGTTTAATTACAAATTATAGTAATGGAGGAGTTTCGCTTACAAAAGATGATAGTGGTAATTATGTTGGGACTATTGATGAATCAAAAGTTACTGAGCATGTTTCTAATCAAAACGAGTACACTAGCTCAGAGCTAAATCACTCTCAAACAACATTTGAGGCAGACAGTCACTATGGTAATGAGACAGAGTTTTATGCTTCAGGAACCACTAAAATAAACAGTTTGAAAACAGACACTGCTAGTGATGCAACTGTATACCAAACAATTCAATCAATTCAGAATGACAATAAACCCCCAGAAATAAACCCCAGAAGCAGTATTTTCAATTACGGATTTAATGAAGTGAATGATGCCCTTGACGGTACCGGATCATGGTTATCGTCATGTACAGATGAGTCAGTTGACATAACACGTGAATTTACATCAACACAATCAACAAATCATTTATGTATGCAACCCCTTGCAAGCAATAGCTTATATTGCGAAGTTGAAAGAGCTACACCAGTTGCTTATGACGTAATAGTGCAAATGGCGGGTAAGGGGAAGCAGTTTTTAACAGTAGAATTTGACCTAAAGAAGCAAACTGCTAAGACAATAGCCCCAACCGATTCAATTGCAACAGAGCTGAAATTTGAAGGTCCAAGTTTTGAAGATTTCTGCACAGTTAATAATACTAATATTAATAGGGTAAGCCTTGGTGCTTGGCCCAACACCACACTAGATGGAAGTATTGATGAAAGTACTTGGATTCGAGAGTTGCAAGCGCCAACATGTGCAAATGGTTTAAAAGGTATTGTCCAAGTTGAAGATAAAACTGATGATAGTGGTGATACAAAATGGATCTTGAACGCTCAAGTAAGATACAGGTTTACTGGTGAAGTAGGGGAAAACAAGCAGTATCCAGCTGGTTGCTATGATGCGATTGAAAGTGAGCTTAAGGAAAGCAATGGCTTAGCAGGGTTTAGTGACACAATTAGTGGTGGTACTGAAAGCCGGTTTGAAGGTTTTTGTAAATTTGATAGCTATACAAATATCGAGGTTGGTAGCGTTGGATTACCCCCAGAAATATTAGAAACAGTCCCTCCTTTTTATAATGGTGATACAGGAAATAAAACTTGGAGAGTTAACCTTGATGGATACAATTGTGATCCTACTAAAGGTGAAGATTACTGTATTGTAACTCGGAGAGCCACTGAGGAAGAAAAAGCAGCAGGGATAGGGGATGAATTCCAATGTTATTCCTGGGATGAGATAGAATCTCAACCAAACCACTGCACTACCTACCAAACTGATACGCAATGTCAAGAAATTGAGAGAACATGTGCTGAAGGGTGGCTTTGGGAGCGAGATGACGCCGATGATATTTGCTTCGCTTACACAATTGAGTATCAATGTGATGAGGAGGTTGTTTCGACTGTAACAAGCTCCGTAACACAGAATACCTGTGCGGCTACATTGCCTTGTGTTGGAGGGAATTGTGAAACATCAAATAGTGAAGTTAATGATCAATTCGCAGATGTTCTTGCTATGGCTACAGTAATACAACATATGGAAGATGGGATGAACTGTGAAGATCCTACAGACCCATCAACGTGCACTATTTTTAAAGGTGAAGGCAAATTTTGCTCTTGGGAGCCAAGTGGTTTAGGTAATGACTGTTGTGAGGCTCCTGATGGTGTTGATATTTATGAATATGCACAAGCTGCTTATGGCATGCTACAAGCAGATGCATTTGTAGCTGGACTAGATGGAACCAGTAATGCTGTAGTAGGCGGCTATCAGAGTCTGAGAGAACCTATTGCTAATGCAGCTACAACTGCTGGTGAAGCTGTTTCAAGCGCTTGGTCTTCAGTGTCTACAGTATTTACTGATGCGGCAAGTACTGCGGCAGGTAATGCAGTAGGGGAGGTGGTTGATGCATCTGGGGCCGCAATGGATATTTTCTCTAAGCAGGCTATGGAAAAACTACAACAAGCGGTTATGAAATATGTTTATGATTCGATTCCAGAGGAGTTAGCTCAGGCATTAATGACAGAGACTGTTAAGAATGGGGCATCAACAGTGGTGCTATCAGAAGGAGCAAGTCAAGCTGTAGCGGTAATTGGTTATGTATATGCTGCATACATGGTGTATCAATATATTAAACTAGCTTTAAATTTGCTCACTGCTTGCCACGAGTATGAAATGGATATGGGAATTAGGCTTGCTACGAAACAATGTATTCCCGTAGGAAAGAAATATTGTGCTGAAGATGCTTTGGGTGTCTGCTATCTACGTCGTCAAGATTATTGCTGTTATGACTCCATCCTATCTCGAATAATAATGGAACAAGCATCCCCAATGCTTGGCCATGACCTAGAAGAATATACAACAGAAGAAGTTGATGGTTCAAAATTAAGGAATTGTCCGGGGTTAACCCCTGAACAACTGTCTAACCTAGACTGGAATCAAATTGATTTAAGCGAATGGATTAACATAATGATCGAGTCTGGTATTGCTGATTTTGCTCAAGACCTTGATAAGCTAACTGGTTCTGGTCGACTACTTAATAATGAAGGTCGAGAAAACGCTGTTGATAGAACAACACAAAGAGCTGTTGACGCTGAGCTTGCTGAGAGAGCTATTGAAACAAGAAGTATCATAAATGCAGATGATATTGATTGTTCATATGTGCCGAGACCATTGGCATGCTACTTCCTTAATGATTAATGATTAATGATTAATGATTAATGATTAATGATTAATGATTGTAAAGTTGCGCGATATAAATAATAAAGTACGATAGAGACACTTTCGGGACAAACGAGGAAATCTATGAAAAATATAACTAAAATATCCTTAGCTTCAGTCATGGCATTAACTTTATCAGCTTGTTCATCAACAAAAGAGCCAATTGTGTTTGATAGCTTTCAAGCAAATGAGAATGACTCATTTGCAAAAACAACAATGCGCTTAGCTGGCAGCAATAAGTTTATGGACAGTGCTGACGGAAAGTCAGGGACACGCAAAGTACCTGGCTCGAGTGTAATGGCTCTAGGTCAGCTGTTAATGTTAGATTTTACTGGAGCAGCCAGTACAGCCATTAATGATAGTATCATTGAAGACGAGCCTTTAGCTAAGAACGCCCAATTTATAGTTAAGGTTGAGAATGTAAGTCAATCAGCACTTGCAAATCCTGAAAGTATTATTGCTAGAGCTTCGAAAAAGCTTGATGAAATTGCTGCCAAGAAAGGGCTTGAAATAGAGTCAGAAAGGACAACAAGTACTCAGCGAATCATCAACTATAAAAACAAAAATCAATGTGAAAATTTGATTCTTGTTGTAAATAACTGCGGGCAATACATTGGGCTTGGTCGAGTTTCGTCATATGATCAAGAAAGTAAGTCTGCATATGTAATTTTTGAAGCAAATGGAAATTTTGTATCATTGCATTTAATGAGTGATTACATGGGGGATGATGTTTACTTGTATCACCCTAGAAAATTAGGATCAGGTAACTGGGATTACAGTTGGGCTATGTACGCTGGTTCTCATATAGTCATTCACAAAGGGAAAATACATAAATTTATTACTGGGCAAAATTTTGAACATTAGGCTTGCGCAATCTCACCCTTTCAAGGGCGAGTCAAGCAAGAGGTAACTAGTCTTTTTTCTGACTTAAAGCGCGTGAAGTTTTTACGGCTCTTTCACTTGGCGGTGTGTTTTGA
>NZ_JBECOT010000109.1:0-5474 GCF_040104395.1 Pseudoalteromonas sp. BZA4 | reverse complement strand
CTCCAGCGAGACTGTTCAATTAATCCCACAACTTGCTTTGCGTCTGGTGCAAACAGCAATACGCTATGAGCTAACAAGCCACGTTGTTTTTTTCCTCGCCCAACATGGCCCAAATCATCTCGAATGGAGGAATGTTTATAAACTAGTGTGGTGGTGTCTTCTAGGGCAAGCAATAAGTTATGACTATGTGCTTGTTCAACGGTTGCTTGAAAGCCTGACTCTGCTATCGCATTTGCATCAATATGTTCATTGCGGATAAAGCGGTAGGCACCTTCCATATCGGCGGGGGATTGAGTGATGTTCACAAGTGGTTTTCCTGGTTCATTTGCAAGAGTTGACGCTAACTTTACCAGACGGGCTGTTCTTCTGGGATCACCTAAGTCCGATTTACCGAATTGTTGTGTTGCCCAATGAGTATGGTCGTTAATCATAATGTGTCTCCAAACAAGATTTGAAGATCTGATCATGATGTTGAAATTTAGTTCAAAAAAATCCCCGCTAATTTCTTAGCAGGGATTTGTGTATAAGAGACAGCTTTAAAGCGGCTTTATTATCTCTATTTTACTGGTAGCTCAATGTTTTCGAAGAGCTTATCAACATCTTCTTGGTTACGTAATAAGCTTGCTCGCTCAACCAGTTCTTTCGTTAAGTGCGGTGCAAAACGCTCAATAAAATCATACATGTAACTGCGTAAAAAGCTACCCTTTCTAAAACCAATTTTAGTGGTGCTCGCTTCAAATAAGTGGCTTGCATCAATACAGACTAAATCAGTATCGGTTATTTGATCAATCGCCATTGACGCAACAACACCTACACCTAGACCTAAACGAACATAAGTTTTGATTACATCAGCATCTGTTGCAGTAAAAACAATATGCGGCTCAAGACCATGTGCATTGAAGGCCTTATCTAACTCAGAACGACCAGTAAAACCAAACACATAAGTAATAAGTGGGTATTTAGCCACATCGGCAACCGTTAAATTATCAGCCTTTTGCGCAAGCGGGTGTGTTTTTGCCACAACAATACTGCGATTCCAGTGATAGCACGGCAACATAACTAAATCAGAATATAAATGCAGCGCCTCAGTCGCAATGGCAAAATCAGCATCACCGCGTGCTGCCGCATCGGAAATTTGCTGTGGCGTACCCTGATGCATGTGTAAAGACACTGCTGGGTACTTTTTCATAAAGCCTTGAATAACATTCGGTAATGCGTAACGAGCCTGAGTATGAGTGGTCGCAATGTTAAGTTTACCTTGATCCGGCAAGGTATGCTCATTGGCAACCGCTTTAATACCTTCAACTTTCGACAGTATTTCTCGTGAAATATTAATAATTTCGTTACCGGCACTGGTTACATGGGTAAGGTGTTTGCCACTACGGCCAAAGATCTGTACACCCAGTTCGTCTTCAAGCATACGAACTTGTTTTGAGATCCCCGGTTGCGAGGTAAATAAACTTTCGGCTGTCGCAGAGACATTCAGTTTATGATTTTGGACTTCGACTATATATCTGAGTTGTTGTAGTTTCATGGCTGCATTGTAAACGTTGTTATTGTTTATTTATAAAGGCTGCAAAGCGCAATGCCAAGCGATATTTCATCGCGCTATACATTTATATCGATTGTTTCTAAGGCTAACACATTAAATTACTGCTCGGTAGCCGTGTTTACTCGCAAAATATTCAATAAAGGTGCTAGTTTAGCGCTATACTCGTTATAAAGTAGTAATCGTAATAAGTTTATTCGAGATAACTACCGCAAAACTGTTCAGATCTAATCTTTTTAAGGTAAGATAAAAAAATTAGATAGTTAAAACTGAGATTTAGTAATGATTGTTTCTATCATCATCATGCTCATTGTTGCATTAATCGTGATCGCATTATGGGTCAGCGCTGTGCAGCAACATAAAGAAAAACAAGAAGCAGAGCGCCGTAAAGAGCTTACAAAACAAAAAAAAATCATTGAAGAAGCAGAAGATGTACTGCTTAACAGTGCCAATATCCCCATGTCTGAAAATATTCTGCGTATTATTCAACGCCGTATTTATGATGCACTTGTTTCAATGGTCGAGCTTTCTCCAAGCTCAAAAGAATTAAAAAACAGACTAAAAGAATCTAAAGAGCGTTTAGCCTCTCCTATCGAAGCAAATAATAGCGATGCATTAGCACTACCAGATAACGACAAACAATTAATAGCTCTAATTCAAGGTATAAAGAAATTACGAGCAGTACTTCGCTCAGAGCATGGTAAAGGCAAAGTAGATAGCCAAGTATTTGTTGCTGAAGACAAACGCCTTGAAAAATTGCAGTTAAGAATCAATGTAGAAAGCCAAATTAAGCGCGGGATTTCAGCTCGCTCAGCAAATATGGTGGGCTCTGCCAGACAGTATTTTGAAAAAGCTCTAGCAACACTGACCTCAGTTAGCTATAGCGATGAATATGTAAACTCGAAAAGACAAGAGGTTGAAGGCTATTTAGAAACGATTAGCTCTGAGTTGAAAGCATCAAATGCAACGTCACTAAAGAAGAAAGCAGAACAAGAGCAGGACGATTTAGACGTATTATTCGCACCAAAGAAAAAGTGGTAAACCACTTTTTCTTTGCTTTGTGCAAATTAAGATAAAAACGCAAACTTAACAATAAACAGCGCTGTTAATACCCACACACTAATACTGATTTCATCTTTTTTACCACATACCAACTTCACGGCAGTATACGAGATAAAACCAAGGGCGATACCGTGCGCAATCGAGAAAGTTAACGGCGTCATCAATAATACAACGCTCACTGGAATGGCATCTGTCATATCATCCCAATTTACAAGCTTTAAATTTTGCATCATTAACACAGCAACATATAAAATTGCACCTGCCGTTGCATAAGCTGGGATCATGCTAGCAAGTGGCGCAAAGAACATCATTAACAAGAAACAAATACCTACAACCACAGCGGTAAGACCTGTACGGCCGCCCACAGACACACCTGCAACTGATTCAATATAAGACGTTGTTGTTGACGTACCAAGCATTGAGCCTGCAATAGTAGCTGTACTGTCGGCACTTAGTGCGCGACCTAAACGAGGCATTTTACCTTGTTCATCAGCAATACCTGCTTTTTGCGTTACAGCAACTAAAGTGCCTGAAGTATCAAACAAATCAACAAATAAGAACGCAAAAACCACTGTTAGCATTGAGATTTCGAATGCTGCTGCAAAATCCAATTGCATAAAGGTTGGTGCAATTGAAGGCGGCATTGAAATAATTCCTTGATACTCCACAAGGTCTAAACCAAGGGCAATTGCGGTTACTAATAAAATACTGATAAGTACGCCGCTTTTCATATCGCGGTATAACAGTGCTGCAATAACAAAGAAGCTAAAAATCGCAAGTAGTGGGCCTGGGGCTGTGATATCGCCTAACTGCACTAAGGTTGCAGGGCTTGCTACGATAATACCGGCGTTTTTCAGTGCAATAAGGGCTAAGAAAGCACCGATACCTGTGGCAATGGCACGTTTTAACACCAGAGGAATAGCATCAATGATCCACTCTCTCACCTTAAATAGGCTTAAGAATAAGAAGATACAGCCAGACATAAAAACTGCACCTAATGCAGCTTCCCAAGTGTAGCCCATGCCCAAAACAACACCATAAGTGAAGAAGGCGTTTAAGCCCATACCCGGAGCAAGTGCTAATGGGTAGTTTGCCCATAAACCCATAATAAAACAGCCAATTGCAGCAGCAATACAGGTTGCTACGAATGCCGCACCTTGATCCATTCCCGCTTCTGCAAGCATTGCAGGGTTAACAAATACAATGTAAACCATGGTAATGAATGTTGTGATGCCAGCAATAGTCTCGCGGCGCACAGAGGTGTTGTTTTCAGTGATTTTGAAAAGTCTTTCGAACATGTTGAACTTTAAGTTGAGATTAATTGGCTAATTTTATCATATTTTATCTCAATAAGAGGACATTTTACCTTGCAATGTTCTAAACTAATAAGGTCTTTTATTTCAAGAAAATAACTAAACTATGTCTGATAATTCGCCAGTAGGCTTAGATTTAGAGCAACAGCTTGATAATGTACTTGCCTTTATTACCCAACCCGATAAAGGGTCGGCGCCAGATAAAAGTACTCAATCTGTTGAAAACGTACTAAACAAAGCTTTGTATTATTTAAAAAATGAACAGCCTCCCCTTGCTGCAAAATGGATGCGCTTAGCAGCTATGGCAGGTAACCATAGGGCGCAATTTTATATGGGGCTGTTTTTCATCAAAGGGCAAGGTGTACCGCACAGTGTTTTTCATGGCGCGGTGTGGTTAAGTCTGGCAAGTAGCCAAGGTTATGAACCTGCAACGGCTGCACTTGATGATCTTAGAAAACACATCAGTACGCGCAGATTACATGATGCGCAAAGCTATGCAGCTACCCTATATGAACAAATCCACCAGCAGCAATTTGCACATTTAATTCCTCGTGATCCTGACGCCAGCTAACACGCGTCAGGTTCTACAACTCATTAATGCTGCCTTGTCAGTTTACTCTCAAATGTGATGAGACCTGCACCAACTACAAACAATAAGATACCTATAAACTCAAGCCACACATGGCCTTTATGGGGCTTGATAATAGGTGTTTTTGAAGTAAGGCTATATAAACGCCTGCCTTGCTCGCCAGGTTCTACAAACGAAATACCTTTATAGTCCGCTGAAATAATAAATTTAAAATCATGCCTGCTGATCATTTCTCGACGTTTAGCATCTATTTTCTCGCGGCTTTGTTCTACGAGTAGCGTACGCCAATCATGAAAAATGCCATCTGGTTCATTATCTTTCACTACACCATATGATTTGTACTCATAGAACTTTGTATTGAATAGCTTTTCTTGATGCCCTAAATAAAACATGGCACAGCCTAGCGCACTTAACAGTATGGCAATATAGACGAGTGAACGCTGTTTAATGAATTGCTTATTACTTTGTTGCTTATACCAAGCTTCAATGTCAGGCACATTAATCAACCGAGCTTTATCTACAGAATATTTTAATGGCTCCATAAAGTCGCAAATTGTTAGATTGAGCGCCGTTAATATTGAACGAAATGTGTCATTTGAAGGCACTGATTTATCGTTCTCAAGTTTTGAAAGGTAACTTTGCTCTATCCCCACTTGCTCTGCAAATTCTGGTTGGCTTAGTTTTAGCTCACTGCGATAGTGTTTTAGCTGTGTTCCGAATGTACTCATAACGCATTTCCTTTTTGTTGTGGAGCCGCCATTCTTTGCTATTCATGCAGATATAAAAAGCTGAATAAATAGGAATAATGAAGAATATTAGCAAGATAGGATGAAAGATACGTGATACGTGATACGTGATACGTGATACGTGATACGTGATACGTGATACGTGATACGTGATACGTGATACGTGATACGTGATACGTGATACGTGATACGTGATACGTGATACGTGATACGTG
>NZ_JBECOT010000108.1:0-6053 GCF_040104395.1 Pseudoalteromonas sp. BZA4 | reverse complement strand
CAGCTATCAGCTATCAGCTATCAGCTATCAGCTATCAGCTATCAGCTATCAGCTATCAGCTATCAGCTATCAGCTATCAGCTATCAGCTATCAGCTATCAGCTATCAGCTATCAAAAACATAAAACCTGAGAAATGAATGTAAAGCTATTGCTGCTCAAAAACACAAATAACTGAAACACCCTCTCTATTTGCTAAAAACTGACGTCTGAAAGCTGACAGCTTTTAATAGATCTAAAAAGCATACAACGTTACTACTGTTCAAAAACACTAATAACTGAACCATCCTCTCGATCTGCTAAAAACTGACGGCTGAAAGCTGACAGCTTTAATAGATCTAAAAAGCATACAACGTTACTACTGTTCAAAAACACTAATAACTGAACCACCCTCTCGATCTGCTAAAAACTGACGGCTGAAAACTGACAGCTCCAAAAACAAAAAACCGCTGTAGAGACCAAGCAACTACAGCGGTTTTTACGAAATCAAAGCCGTTAAAAATTAATGCTCTTCATTAACGATATTGAGATTATACTTTGGAATTTCAACCACTAAATCTTCATCTTTGATCACCGCTTGGCAACCAAGGCGTGACTCTGGCTCAAGACCCCATGCTTTATCTAGCATATCGTCTTCAAGCTCATCACTCTCATCTAAAGAGTCGAAGCCTTCACGAATGATTAAGTGGCATGTAGTACACGCACATGATTTTTCACAAGCATGTGGAATGCTAATACCATTTTTTAGTGCAACATCTAATACCGTTTCACCTGTAGGAGCTTCAATAGCAGCGCCTTCTGGGCATAACTCTTCGTGTGGAAGAAAAATAATTTGTGGCATACCTTACCTCGTTAAACTTCGTCTACTGACTGCCCTTGCAGCGCTTTTTTGATTGATGCATCCATTCTGCGAGCAGCAAATTCGCTACTTGCATTGTCTACAGCTTCAATCGCTGCTTTAATTTCTGCAGGTGTTGTTGCACTTTCGCGTACGGCAACAAGTTTAGCAATTTCTGCTTTTAACGCACCTAATTCTTGTTCATCAAGTAATGCACTGTCGGTTGCCAGTGATGCTTCAAGCGCTTCAACAACACGTAACGCTTCAACTTGCTGTTCTTTCAGCATACGCGCTTGCATATCGTCTTTTGCATTAGTCATTGATTCTTTTAGCATGTTTGCAACTTGGTCGTCCGATAAACCAAATGATGGTTTGACCTGAATTTCAGCTTGCACACCGGTTGATTTTTCCATTGCCGATACACTTAATAGGCCATCAGCATCTACTTTAAAGGTTACGCGAATGTGCGCAGCACCAGCAGCCATGGCCGGAATACCTTTTAAGCTGAACTTAGCCAGTGAACGACAATCGTCAACTAACTCACGCTCACCTTGTAATACATGCAGTGACATTGCCGTTTGACCATCTTTGAAAGTGGTAAACTCTTGTGCACGTGCTACAGGGATCGTGGTGTTACGTGGAATGATTTTCTCAACTAAGCCACCCATGGTTTCAAGACCTAGCGACAGTGGTAATACGTCTAATAGCAACATGTCTGAATCTGGCTTATTACCAACCAGTACGTCTGCTTGTAATGCCGCACCGAGTGCAACTACGCGATCTGGATCAATTGAAGTCAGTGGCTCTTTATCAAAAAATGCAGCAACTTGAGAGCGTACAATTGGCATACGAGTCGAGCCGCCTACCATTACAACTTGTAGTACCTCTTCGTTCTCGATACCGGCATCTTTAACCGCTCGGCGACAAGAGCGTAGTGTTTTCTTAACCAGGCTAAGAGCAAG
The DNA here is from genome assembly GCF_040104395.1 of Pseudoalteromonas sp. BZA4. Classification (NCBI taxonomy): domain Bacteria; kingdom Pseudomonadati; phylum Pseudomonadota; class Gammaproteobacteria; order Alteromonadales; family Pseudoalteromonadaceae; genus Pseudoalteromonas; species Pseudoalteromonas sp. BZA4. Next base: position 4,256 of record NZ_JBECOT010000108.1, on the reverse strand, counting down.
CTCATCAAACGTTTCGCGGGTAACTTCAACCTTGTGGCTTTGACCATCAAACTCTAAACCAACATTTACAGTTTGGTATTGGCTTAGCGCTTCTTTACACGCTTTTGCTTTATTGATGAATAAACGCAATACCGATGCAGAAAGCTCGCTCACACCCGTTTGTTTTTTGAAGTAATCAACTAGTAGCGAGTCAAAATCGTCACCACCAAGGCTTGAGTCACCGCCAGTCGCAAGTACTTCGAATACGCCTTGGTGTAAACGTAAAATAGAAATATCGAAGGTACCGCCACCTAAATCGTATACGGCAATAATACCTTCTTGGCCTGAATCAAGGCCATAAGCAACAGCCGCAGCCGTTGGCTCGTTTAATAAACGTAAAACCTTGATACCAGCAAGCTCTGCGGCATCTTTAGTGCTTTGACGCTGCGCATCATCAAAATAAGCTGGCACAGTAATAACCGCGCCTAAGATGTCTTGGCCTGCAAAGCTGTCTTCTGCACGTAATTTTAATGCTTTTAAAATTTCACTCGATGCAGTAACAGGGCTAATTGCACCCGCAACCGTGCTGATTGCTAATGAGCCATCATGCTCACAAAATTCATACGGCAGTTGACCATAGCTTTTTTCGATTTCAGCCTGAGTTTTACCTAAAAAACGCTTAACCGAGATTAGTGTGTTTGCAGGGTCTTGAGTTGCAGCTGCAGCCGCTCGTTCACCAACCACAATGCTATCTGCTTGATATTGAACAACCGAAGGTAGCATCGCATTGCCTGCTAAATCAGTCAGTGTACGCGCTTCGCCGCTTTGCACTGTTGCAACTAACGAGTTAGTTGTACCAAGGTCAATACCGACTGCTAATTTGTGCTCATGTGGTGCCGCGCTCTGCCCCGGCTCAGCAATTTGCAATAATGCCATAATGCTCTTTTTAAACTCTTAAATAGCTGTTGTATAACAACTAACGATTAATCATCAAATAAACTGTCTTCAATACGCTCTAGTTCATCGCGTAGCTTATAAACAAACTTCAATTTACGAATATTATCAGCGGCAGCTTGCCATTGTTGCTCATCATTACTTGCCAGCTGAGCGGCTAATTCACTGCTGTATTGTTTATCGAGCTGTTTAATTTGCGCTTCAAACTGGGCAATTGCTGCATCAGGATCTGCGGCATTTTCAAGTTCTTCTAATTCTTCACGCAGCTCCATTTGCTGCATTAAGAATAGCGGGTCTTGTAATGTTTGTTGCTCGGCGCGAATATCAACACCAAGCTCGCTTAGCATGTACTCAGCACGTTTTACCGGGTGTTTTAAGGTTTGTAATGCATCATTGATTTCTGCTGCATTTTGCACAGCAAGTAATTTATCACGGCTGCTAGAGCTTGCGTGGCGATCTGGGTGAACTGCACGTTGCAGCTCAAGATAGTGTTTATTAATAGTCGCTAAATCAATGTTGTAATCTACTGGAATTGCAAATAACTCAAAGTAACGCATTACATAATCCAACTCGGTAAACAGGAAAGAACAAAGCCCTACATAGGCAGGGCTTCAAGCAAAGAAAGTTTTATAAGCTTAAACGGTGAAGCTTTCGCCGCAACCACACTCATCGGCTTGGTTCGGGTTATTAAACTTAAACCCTTCGTTCAAACCTTCTTTGGTGTAATCAAGCTCAGTACCATCAATGTAGACTAAGCTTTTGGCATCAACGATTACTTTCACACCACGGCTTTCAAAAATTTCGTCGCCGTCTGCTAACTCATCAACAAATTCAAGAACATAAGCAAGACCTGAACAGCCCGTCGTTTTAATGCCAACGCGTAGGCCAATGCCTTTGCCGCGATTTGCTAAAAATGATTCTACGCGGTTTGCTGCCGCATCTGTCAATGTCACTGCCATGAATTTATCTCTTACTTCGCTTGTTTGCTTTTGTAGTCAGCAATTGCTGCTTGAATCGCGTCTTCTGCTAAAATTGAACAGTGAATTTTCACTGGCGGTAATTCAAGCTCAGCACTGATATCAGTGTTTTTGATTGTTGCAGCTTCATCTAATGTTTTGCCTTTTACCCACTCAGTTACAAGTGAAGAAGAAGCGATTGCGCTACCACAACCATATGTTTTGAATTTTGCGTCTTCAATTACACCTTCTGGTGATACTTTGATTTGCAATTTCATTACGTCACCACATGCTGGTGCACCCACCATACCTGTTGCAACTGACGGATCATTTTTGTCTAAAGCACCCACGTTACGTGGATTTTCAACATGATCGATTACTTTATCACTATAAGCCATAATACTATCCTCACTACCTGCTAGCGGCGGCGATCACTGATTAGTGATGCGCCCACTCAACTGAATCTAAATCAATACCTTCTTGATGCATTTCCCATAGAGGAGACATCTCACGTAAACGGCCGATCGAGTTTTTGATTAGTTCAACGGTGTAATCAATCTCTTCTTCAGTCGTAAAGCGGCCAATGCTGAAACGAATTGAGCTGTGTGCCAACTCGTCATTACGGCCTAATGCACGTAGTACATAAGAAGGCTCTAAGCTTGCTGAGGTACAGGCTGAACCTGATGAAACAGCAATGTCTTTAACAGCCATTAATAACGACTCACCTTCAACAAAGTTGAAGCTGATATTTACAATACCTGGAACTGAGTGACTTGGTTCACCATTGAAGTAAACTTCGTCCATATCAGCCATGATGCCATCAATCAGACGCTTACGAAGTGCGCTGATGTGTGCATGGTCTTTTTCGAAATCTTCTTTAGCGATTCTAAATGCCGCACCCATACCAACTAATTGGTGAGTAGCTAGTGTGCCTGAACGCATACCACGCTCATGACCACCACCGTGCATTTGCGCTTCTAAACGTGCACGTGGCTTACGACGAACATACAGTGCGCCTACACCTTTCGGGCCATATACTTTGTGGCCAGAGAACGACATGAAATCTACTTTTAACTGTTGCACGTCGATAAGTACTTTACCTGCGCTTTGTGCAGCATCTACGTGGAACATAATTTTGCGCTCACGGCACATTTCGCCGATTGTCGCGATATCTTGGATAACACCTAGCTCGTTATTTACGTGCATTACGCTCACAAGTACTGTGTCGTCACGCATTGCAGCTTCAAGCTTTTTAAGGTCAAGTAAACCGTTTTCTTCAACGTCCATATAGGTTACTTCGAAACCTTGACGCTCTAGTTCACGACACGTATCAAGCACTGCTTTGTGCTCTGTTTTAACAGTGATAACGTGCTTGCCTTTCTTTTTATAGAACTGCGCAGCACCTTTAATTGCTAGGTTGTTTGATTCTGTAGCACCTGAAGTGAAAACAATTTCACGCGGGTCAGCGTTGATCAGATCAGCAATATCTGTACGCGCTTGATCAACCGCTTCTTCTGCTTGCCAACCAAAACGATGTGAGCGTGATGCAGGGTTACCAAAATTACCGTCCATAGTCAGGCATTGCATCATTTCTTTTGCCACACGTTCATCAACAGGCGTGGTTGCTGCGTAATCTAAATAAATCGGTAACTTCATTTCTCTCTCCGCTTTCGTCAAGCTACAGTTGACAGCTTACTTGAATGTTTTCCAGTTGCTTAATTGCATTGTTGATGCTGTTATCTTGGCGCGATGCGACTTCTTTCACATCAGACTTTTCCACCAATTCAGCAAGGGTAATACTATTTAAAAACTCTTCGATACGTGCGCTTAAGTCCGACCATAAGGTATGAGTCAAACAACGCATGCCGCTTTGGCAGCCACCCGTTGCATTGTGGCAACGTGTTGCATCAACAGACTCATCAACGGCGTTAATCACATCGCCGACAGAAATTTCGTTCGCTTCTCGACCTAGTAAATATCCGCCACCTGGGCCACGCACAGAGGTCACAAGGCCGTTTTTACGTAAACGGGCGAATAGTTGTTCAAGGTAAGATAACGAAATCTCTTGGCGTTCAGAAATATCGGCAAGAGGCACTGCACCCACATTTGTATGTAGTGCAACATCCAACATGGCGGTTACTGCGTATCTGCCTTTTGATGTTAACTTCATGGAGCCCCCGATGTTACTGCACGCTAAGGTGTGCAAATTTTAATTACCAGACCAAAATAGTCAAGTATTATATAAGCTATAAGCTATAAGCTATAAGCTATAAGCTATAAGCTATAAGCTATAAGCTATAAGCTATAAGCTATAAGCTATAAGCTATAAGCTATAAGCTATAAGCTATAAGCTATAAGCTATAAGCT
>NZ_JBECOT010000107.1:0-6385 GCF_040104395.1 Pseudoalteromonas sp. BZA4 | reverse complement strand
TATTGAGACAAACACTGGAATACGTTGCACAAAGAGAAAAACTGCCATTCAAGTCAGTGCTGTTAACAAGTGAAGATGAAGCGCTTATTGCTTTGGCACAGGCTCGTTTGGCTGATCCAAAAGCGGGAGTAAAGGTCTCGTTAGATGACCTATGAGTTAGAATTTGATCCCCGTGCGCTTAAAGAGTGGCGTAAATTAGGCGCAACCGTGCGTGAGCAGTTTAAAAAGAAGTTAGCTGAAGTGCTGGAACAACCAAGGGTTGAAGCTAACCGACTACGAGAACTCCCAGACTGCTACAAAATTAAATTACGTCAAGTTGGGTACCGGTTAATATACCAAGTGCACGATGAAAAAGTGTCGATCCTTGTTGTTGCGATAGGCAAAAGAGATAAATCAGAAGCGTATAAAGACGCTGGGAAACGAGTTTAACCATTTTTTGGTACTTGCACTGAACCTGAGTGTGAACCGGGTAAAATGATACACTTTGTTGGGCACAAACGATGAGTTTGTACTGAGAAAACCTATTTAACATAAAAACCGGTATGGGCTATCGTGATACTTTTTCCGGTTCAGGCGGTATTTTTATCGAAAGGCGTTTTTTTAGATGTTTTGTAGTTTTAAAGGGTCCTTGCTCAGCTAAATCTTTTGGCGTAACCTAAGCCCTAATAAAACAAAACCCCGATATTCATTTCCAACTTGGCGGGAGGGTATGAATAATCAGGGTTCGAGATAATTCCGAAAAATCGAAACTATGTAATCTCAGGAAGAATAATACCACATGAAAAACACTTCACAAGTCAAAACCGCCATAAGCGCGGCGAGAATTGAATAACAGCGCACAACAGCTCTCACTTTTTGAGCTGCGTTTACCCAAAAAACCGTACCATACCGATGAGTTCGCGAATGGCTTAGCGATTGCTCGTGCCCAGAACGCGATTAAATCACGCTACATCCAAGCGAATGGCCCGACGCATAAATACTGGTTAGTGTTTGACGTAGACAAACCGAATGCGTCGTTAGATTGGTACGATTCAGGTGCGCCCGCACCCAATATCATTGCAACAAACCGTGAAAACGGCCATGCACATTTGATTTATGGCCTTGAAGTCTCTATCCGAACTGCGCCTGATGGACGCAGTGCGCCACTTCGCTACGCAGCAGCCGTAGAAAGCGCGCTGAGAGAAAAGCTTGGTGCCGATATAGGTTACGCAGGCCTTATTTGTAAGAACCCTTTAAATCCACATTGGCAAGTCTCTACATGGGAGCCGTGCTTATATAATTTGGATTGGCTCGCTGATTATGTCGATTTGAGCGCCTACAGTGGCCGTAGGCGACTTCCTGACTACGGGTTAGGGCGTAACTGTAACTTATTCGATTACCTCAGTACGTGGGCTTACAAAGCAATTAGGCAGGGGTGGCCGGAGTACGAACGTTGGCTCGAAGCGTGTTTAACCAGAGCTGAGGGTTACAATAAAAAAACATTCAAAGAGCCTCTGCCGCAAAGTGAAATTAAAGCCACAGCTAAAAGCGTTGCGCGATGGACGCATAAGAACTTTAGTGCAGCCGGCTTTAGCGAGTGGCAGGCCAAACAGGGCGCAAAAGGCGGTAAAGTATCTAAAGGTGGTGGACGACCGTCCAATAGTAAGCTGGATAAAAAGGAGCTGTCAAAAGCGATTATCAAACTCAAAGCCCAAAGCTATTCAAATCGTGATATAGCACAAGATCTAGGGGTTTCAGCAAGTACAGTCAGTCTCTACTTGAAAAGTAAATTTGAGTGATCGAAACAAGCCATATCAGATAATAGCCCTCACGAGGGCTATTAATAAGTTCAAATGTTCTTTATTTGGGCATTGTTGTTGTATCTTTTGGTATTCTTACCGTTGTTACTTGGACGTCTAGTAAGTTACCATCTGCATCTCTGTAAGTAGTAATATAGACAACGACTATTTTTGTTGGAGTTTCGTAAGAGGTTGATGTTGTTCCAACACCAGGAACGGATGATAGTGTATTTATTATTCCATTGTTGTTTATTATTCTCTTAGCATTAATAGGTATGTCATCCACAGGAATTACTTTTTCTATATCTCCGTTCGAGTTTTTAGCTACTACATGCCAGCCAGCATTAAGTTTAATAATTTCAGTACACTCATATGAGCAATTTATAGTTTTATTTTTTATATGATTTTCAACAGTTGCTGATGACACTGTGTGAGATAAGAATATAGATAGCGCAATACATATGGGTAAAAAAGTTTTCATTAAATAGTTCCTTAATTTTGAAAGTGAAATCCATTCACAAGATTAGCAGTCAATTATTGTAAATCAAGTTCAATAATACAGTTCATGCTGTGCGTGTAACTTTCCCGTGTGAAATTTTATTTAACCTTTGAATTGCAAGGGCTCTAGGTTGATCTTACAGTGCAACCTAGAGCCCTTATAATGCGATATTATTGTTGAAATGCTACCCTATTGCTAATGAGGTAGTGATGTTCAAATCACGCTATATCCAAGCGAATGGCCCGACGCATAAATACTGGTTAGTGTTTGACGTGGACAAACCGAATGCATCATTAGATTGGTACGACTCAGGTGCACCCGCACCTAATATCGTTGCAACCAATCGCGAAAACGGCCATGCACATTTAATTTACGGCCTTGAAGTGTCGATCCGAACAGCACCTGATGGTCGCAGTGCGCCACTTCGCTACGCAGCAGCCGTGGAAAACGCGCTGAGAGAAAAACTCGGTGCCGATATAGGTTACGCAGGCCTTATTTGTAAAAACCCCTTAAATCCACATTGGCAAGTCTCTACATGGGAACCGTGCTTGTATGATTTAGATTGGCTCGCTGATTATGTTGATTTGAGCGCCTACAGTGGCCGTAAGCGACTCCCTGACTACGGGTTGGGGCGTAACTGTAACTTGTTTGATTATCTCAGTACGTGGGCTTACAAAGCGATTAGGCAGGGGTGGCCAGAGTACGAACGTTGGCTTGAAGCGTGTTTAACCAGGGCAGAGGGTTACAATAAAAAAACATTCAAAGAGCCACTGCCACAGAGTGAAATAAAAGCCACTGCCAAGAGTGTAGCGCGGTGGACGCACAAGAACTTTAGTGCAGCCGGTTTTAGTGAATGGCAAGCTAAACAAGGGGCTAAAGGCGGCAAAGTATCGAAAGGTGGTGGTAGGCCGAGCTTAAACGAACCTTGGTTAGAGCTGGGTATTAGCCGCAGAACGTACTTCAGGAAAAAGAAAAATGGCCTAATTTAATGTGGCACTAAACAAGCCATATCAGATAATAGCCCTCACGAGGGCTATTAATAAATTCAAATGTTCTTTATTTGGGCATTTCAGCAAGTACAGTCAGTAAATATGCAAAAATTGTTAAATAGCGATCGCGAAAACAAGCCATATCAGATAATAGCCTTTTTGGTATTATCTATATTTGAAACTGGTACCAAAGCTATTCAAACCGTGATATAGCTGAAGATCTTGGAATTGGTTCTGCTACTGTTAGTAGATACTTGAAACAGACATCCAAGTGATCCAAAACAAGCCATATCAGATAATAGCCCTTTGGGTTTTTTTATTTCGAGGTTTCCTTAATGAGCGTAGTTCAAATCTTGTGTTTAATTGTTGTTGCTCTGACATTCTTTGTTTTGTTTGGAGGTTTATACTTGCTACGAGGTTTTAAATTCAAAGACTAAATATGTTCTTGCTTTACGTCTCGTAATTTTCTTCGATGAACGAGTTTAGATATTCAGCATCGTTCTTCAATCTATTTATAAAATTGTTTCTTCTTTCAAGAGCGTTACCGTGATTTTTCGTTTTTTGTTTTGTGATCTTTACTTCTCGTTTGTAGTGCTCTATTAATTTGTTATTTTCAATACGTGTGTTCTCAACTTCGTCAGATTTACTTTTTATTTCTTGATAGAACTCGTTTAACTCCACTTTAGTTTTTGAGATTAGTTGTTTTTCAGCTTCAATTTCTGTTCGTTCCTGCTCTACTTCAAGTTTAGCTTGGGTGCGAGCATTTTCTAGTGCTTTATTGGCTAGCTCATTTGCACTTTTTACATCTGATAAGCATTGAATTTTTAATTGTTCATAATGTGAGATTTGGTTTTCAAGTTTAGCTTTTAGCTCTTTCACTTCTGATTCTTTGCTAACATCGAAGGTAATTAGGACTACAACACCTATGACTATCGCTAAAATTAGTCCGCCAATGATACTGACTGGCCATAGAGCAAAAAATCGTTCTGCAGTGGTGTAACCGTCTCTATAAAGCTCACCATTTTCTTCGATTAAAAGAGTTGTATTGCTGAGTACATCGATTGAATACCAAAGCCCCAAACCTGCTGCTATAATCACTAAAAATACGATATAAGTTGTTTTCATCGTAAATAAACCTCTGTAATTTCTGGGCGAAAATGACCGAGTTCCTGGCTTACAGTTTCAAGTGCAATATCGCGTGTAAAGCCTGAGTTTTGAAGCTCGTTCATTCTTTCTTGTGCGTAGCTATGGCGTAATCCATGTGCCCCCTCAGACCAACTAAGTGCACGGTTTGAGGCTTGAGTATATGAATTGGACCACTTTTGACCAGCACCAATCTCGTATTTCTGTTCGTAATGAACACCGCGATCAGTGGTTTGTTGCGGTACATCAAGCCTACGTTCTTCGAGTTTGTCGGCTAATTTATTAGGTATAAGGACTTCGCGAGTTAGTCCGCCTTTACCGGTAACGGTATAAATGACACCTTCCCTCCCTTGAAATTTACTATCCAATACAGGTCTTTCACTTGCTTGTTTTTCAGATGCGCGTGATAGCGTGTGTAACTCATGAGCTCTTAATCCTGCTGCATAAGCGAGTTGAGTGGATAAGGCGTGTTTGTCGGTCTGCGACTCAGCAATAAGCTTTACTTGCTCTGCCGTGTAAGCACGGCTTGAAAGTGCTTGCTCGTGTTCTGATTTGATAACAGGAAGTCGTTCACCTTGTTCAAGCTTACCTGTTACATGAGTAAGCATTGATTGAATCGCCTGGCGTTCCATATCAAGCGTTTTTTGCCCGATGTCCTGGCCTCTTGCCTCTAGGTATTGAATGGCAGTTTCAGGTGTTAGATCTCTAATTTCACCCTGTATACCAAATTCAGGCATGTTTTTAGCTACTTGTTCTAATCGCTCTGTGTAATTTAATAAGGTACGGACTGAATCTATTGCATCAGATTTTTGTAGCGCTTTTTCTACTGAGTGAGCTTGTTGCTCTGGTGATTTAGTGGCAAATCTAGCCATGATTTTTTAGCCAACGGTTTACGGTAGACTCTGCTACTTTGATAGCTTTCTTTTTTCTAAGCCAGCGTGTTAACTCTGCGATTGTTGCGCCGTGTTTGTGCATGGCAATTAACTCAGTATGGAATTTATCTAAGCGACTTTTGCGCTGTGTGTAGCTACGTTTCCTAATCGTTTTCGTTTGGGCTTTTAATGCTTCAACTTCAGCTACCGGATCAAAATCTGTCAAAACTTAAACCTCATTTCTGTAAGATTTACTGGAAACACTTATGTGTAACTCAGCGACAACTTAATGCCTCTTCGCCTTTGTTTTGCTTAGTTACTAAGCAAGGTGTTGACCGTTCTCACCTTTTGATTAACTTCGTTTTACGCCTAAGCGTCTACCTCATAATGAGTGAGTTTGGCAGTGTCTCTCTGTTTCTAATGAACTCCAGTTTTATTGATTAATGGGTTTAACATTTTCATGACTAACCAGTTATGGTGGTAGGGATACCGCATGAAACTCTAACTATTTAACCAGTGTTAGGTAATGCCTTTTAAGGCTGCTGGATTGCATCGAAGTTGCAATGGACTTTTTAAGAGCCTCTGATATTACAGAATGATTTTAAAATTATCAAATCATACGCATTGCGTGTAATTACATGCGTTAAATTATCATAAGCCTTGCCCACGCTAGGTTATACGAGCAAAGCGAAGTTGTACCTAGCGGGGGCGGAATTGCACAGATCTAGAATTTTCACGCTGTTTTTGGCAGGGGCTAACGCGCTGCGCTTGTTGGCTCACAAAAACGTTTAAAATCGCCCACAGGCGATTTTAATCCGTTTTTGGAGCTTGCAAAGCTGTGTCAGTAGAATACAATAGGTGTATATACAAATGTAAGTACAGGTGCGTTATGGCTACTATAAATATTCGTGTGAATGATGATCTGAAAGAGCGTTCTTACGCAGCGTTAGAAAAATTAGGAATAACGCCATCAGAGTTATTGAGACAAACACTGGAATACGTTGCACAAAGAGAAAAACTGCCATTCAAGTCAGTGCTGTTAACAAGTGAAGATGAAGCGCTTATTGCTTTGGCACAGGCTCGTTTGGCTGATCCAAAAGCGGG
>NZ_JBECOT010000106.1:0-6464 GCF_040104395.1 Pseudoalteromonas sp. BZA4 | reverse complement strand
TTCATGCTCTTCTGCCAACCGTGAAATTGCCATTGGCCTCGACGGTTGATAAAGTACTTCATGGCGATCCAAGTTTTTGATTTTGTTGGATGACGCCTTTTAGCCCAATGCCATAACGCTAGAAATAGTTTGTGGCTCACATATCCGAATACTTGTTTGGCAACGCAATGGCGATAGTAATTCGACCAACCCCTGAGTTTCGGATTTATCAACTTGATTAGATCGTTAACGGGGGTAGTTGCGTGCTTTTTAATGAGTTCGCGCAAGTTACTCAGAAATATTAACGTGTTAGATTTGCTCGGTTTAATGAGCAGTTTTCCTTTGTACTTCCTATGGTTAAAGCCTAGGAAGTCAAAACCACGGCTAATGTGAGTAATGTGCGTTTTCTCTTCGGAGAGCGTTAAGCCTCTATGTGCTAAGAAGTCAGCAATCAACGGTTTGATATCGTTCTCCAGCACGTCCTTTGAAGTGCATGTGACGACGAAATCATCGGCGTATCCTATAAAGTTGGCTCTCGCCCCATTTTTAAGTGCGGTGGACTTAATGCGTTGCTCAAGACCTGCAAGAGTCATCAGCATCAAGGTTGGAGATATGATCCCGCCTTGTGGTGTTCCCTCGTCAGTGCGATAGAACAGCCCTTTGTCCATAAAACCAGACTTTAACCATTGTTCCAACATTCGTTTATCTACAGCTATATTATTCATAAGCCATTGATGCCCAATCTTGTCGAAACAGGCTTTGATATCTCCCTCAAGAACCCATTGCGCGGATTGCTTTTTACTCAAACAGAGAAAACACTGAGCAATAGCATCAGCAGTGCTTCTATTGCGCCGAAATCCGTAGCTATTTGGGTCAGCAAGTGTTTCTGACACAGGCTCTAGTGCAAGAAGGTGAAGCGCTTGTAGCGCTCTATCGACCATGCACGGGATACCCAAAGGTCTGAGCTTGCCGTTTTTCTTAGGGATGTAGATACGCTTGAGCGGTTTGGCTTGATAAGCCTTTCTGCTCAATTGATTGACTGCTTTCATGCGGCGCGTATCCGTATTCCAGATGACGCCGTCTATTCCGGGCGTTTTACTGCCTTTGTTTTGTGATACTCGCTTAACAGCAAGAAGTTTTGCCGAATGCGAGTGAGTCAGTATCCACTGCAACGCTTTCGCTTTGCTGTGTTTACCTTCTCTTGTTGCTTTTGCAATACGCATCTGAAGCTTTAAAACGTGCGACTCAACAGTTTTCCAATTTATGGATTGCCATTGAGCACTGTCAGGGGAGGCACTAATCTCTTTTGAAATCATCATTTGCGTTTCTCCTTGAATAAAGTTCTTCAAATTCTCTTGCAACGGAAGACCAGTCGGAAGTCAGCTCACTTTCGTGCCAGACAGACGTCTGTATCTGCATCATTACAATCCAGCCTTTGCTTTCTCCAACATCCTCTACCTGCATCACTATCGGCTATATAAGCTTTCCCAAAGGGAGTGATACAGGCTTACCGTGTTCCGTATGTTGCGCAATGTCAGGTTAGATGCCCGCTATAGTGCGGAGAGTTCAGTGATCACGAAAGAGCATGGGGCAATCTCTTTCCGACTCTCGTGCCTTTTGGCTACAGCGTATTAACCACTTCCGCTGTTTCATCGTATAACGCACCTTACGCGGATTCACTTATGTTCATCATACTGACTGCCTAGCACTCACCCGATTTGTGGTTATCAGGAGGATCGTCCTCTCACGATTAAGATCCCGATTGGCGCATACCAACCTTCGTTACATTGTCAGAGCCGCTACTTTATTCAGGCTCCTAGGATCATCTGGTGATACAGATGGTTCACTCATTAAGCGGTGAACAGCGCTTCATACGACTTCACGTCGCACGCCCCAAGACGAGTTAAGGCGAATTACTCAAAAGAGCGAACTTCGGCCTTCACAATTGCTTTTCTATTTCGTCAAAGTCTATTGCTCGCATAGTCAAGAAAACGACCCAATCGCTCGTTTTTATCCTGAGGTAAAAGCGAGAACTCCTAAATTTTAATAACACTGGTAATTAGTTAACAAGTTTGTTAGAAATAATCTAATAAGAAAAACGAGCTACGCTGTGGTAGAAAAACGCGCGATTAGCTCGCTATAAACATGTTAGCTGTATTCAATGGACTTCATAATAAAACTTATAGTTCGGCTAGGTATTTTAGCTGGGGTAATTTCTACATTTTTTATCTTATGGGTATATTTTACTTTCCCCGATATGTGTGGCAATTATCTCCATGCGGAAGCTTATTCACCTGATAACAAAAATCGGATAGTAGTGTTCCAGCGTGATTGTGGTGCAACTACAGGGTTTTCTACTCAGATTTCTATTTTAGGCGCAGATGTTAAGCTACCAAATGAATCAGCCAATATATTCATCATACCAGGGCACCCAAACGAAGTGGCGCCAGGTGTGGAGTGGTTGGATAACTCTACAATAAAGATATCTCACAGGCTTAATGGGCAAGAATATTTATCAGAAACTAGTTATGGATGGTTTAATAAAGTTGTAGTTAAATATGAGTAACCATACAGCTAACAAACGCATCAACGCATGGACTAATAAAGCTTGGCTTGGTTCGTGCCTCACCAATTTTAGCCAAGCATTATTAGCCCGTTATGCGAGGCGTTATACGAATTCTCGAAATGGAGTTTTGAATGAAGGGTAAATATATTCCACCTTTCTTGGATGGTGATGCATTTAACTGTGCAAATTGCCATGTTTACACTAAACAGCAGTGGTATTTTATGAGAGGTTCAACTCAATCTAATGGTTATGGAGGACAGAGAGAAGACGATCGTTTTAAAGTTTCTTACTGTGACCACTGCAATTTTCCAACAATTTGGCACAAAGACACATTACTATTCCCTTCGAATATCTCAGTTGAAGGGCCAAGCGAAGACTTACCTAATGATGTAAAACTTGATTACGAGGAAGCAAGAACAATTGTAAACCTTTCTCCAAGAGGAGCCGCTGCTTTATTGCGATTAGGGATACAAAAGCTGTGTGCTCATCTGGGTCAACCGGGAAAGAATATTAACGCGGATATTAAAGCACTTGTAGCAGAAGGTTTGCCACCCAAAGTACAAGAGGCATTAGACAGTGTAAGAGTTATAGGTAACGATGCTGTGCACCCTGGAACTATCGATTTAAATGATAACAGAGATATCGCTAACCAACTTTTTCGTCTAGTAAATTTCATTGCCCAGAAAATGATCACCGAACCTAAAGAGATCGAAGATATATATAACAGCCTTCCAGCTGAAAAACTGAAAGGAATTAACGAACGTGACGGTAGCAAGTAAATTCGTATAACAAACGCATGAACTCGCTCGCAGGCTCGCTGGGACAATAACACGTAGGCTCAGTCGCTTCGCTCCAATTATAGCCTACGTGTTATTGCCCGTTATGCGGGTGTTAGGTTACTAATGAGTACAGATATAGAACCGATGTATATTGATTGCGGTAAGCATGGAAAGCGAGTGGCTGCCGTAGTATGTGGTCATCTTGTCAAACCTGAGGGAGAGCCTCTCGGTTTCATTGAAAATTCAAGCGTTCCAAATGATCTTCAAGCTTGGTGTTATCAATGTGAGGCTGTTTTTGAGGAAGAGGACGGCATGACAGAAGATTCAGAGAGTTTAATCAAATGTCAGTCGTATGTGTTAACTGTTACGAACAAGCAGCACAGTATCACAATGTAGATTGAGGTTCGTAACCTAACAAGCTGTTTAAAATGGACGCCTTACTGCTTGGCTGGCGCTCATTCTTCGCTAAGTTTAGCCAAGCGTAATCCGCCTATTAACAGGGCGTTATGTAGCAGGTGAAAAATTGAGTCAGCAGTGCAAAAAATGTGATAGTAAGATCAATCCTATAGAAGTTAAGGTGTCAGGCCATTATTCACATTTTAAATGCCCTGTTTGTGGTGCAGATGTATCAAGCAATAGAGGAAAAGGTGTTCTCGCTCTAATTGGTATTGGTTTAATTGCTTGGGCTTTAGCCTTTGCTTATCACCATTTGGCTGGCTAAAGTGAAGCACTGACAGTTTAGCTACATAACAAGGCAAATCAATAAGGACAAAAAACAGTTGGCTTTTTCTCCTTCGTCGCTATTTTAGCCAACAATTTTTTGCCCATTATTTGGGCGTTATATACCTAAGAGAGTTATGTGAATATTGCTATTTTTGTAGTTTCATTTGTGGTCTATGTTTGGCTCTGCTTGGGTATCGTAAAGTTCCATAAACATTTAGCAGATAAACTTAAACTGGTTAATCGTCGTAGTTTGTTAAACGTGTTTAGCCAATATATTTGGTTTCTGTTGTTTATCGTTACCTACATTCCGTTTAGTATATTCTTCCCTGCATGGTTAAATGGAAAACTTGGCATAGTGCAAGAGTCCCCAAATGTAACAGCTATTTTCATTTTGTTGGGATGTTTAACACTAGCAATTACTATGTGGCTAGGTTATAAAAAAACTAAGCAGGCGAATTGGTAATCGGCATATAACAAAGCAAATTAAAAAGTGCGGACAAAAAACTAGTTGGCTTTGTTCGTACCTTACAAATTTTTAGCCAACTAATTTTTGCCGTTTATTTGCGGCGTTATGTGCATTAGGGAGTTTTACGGAAAGTGAGTTTCTTAAAAGTTTTTTATTATCGCGCGCTCTCCTTTATTGCTTCAATCTGCTTTGCGTCTTCAGTCTGTGCTAGTAGCTGCTATATCACCGAAGATATGGTGAATGAATGGAATCAAAAATATGGTGAAGACGTTCAGATAACAGCTAAAGAAAAGGACGGTGAGTTTCTCGTTGAAGCTTCATTTCCGCTTAAGCTGGGAGAATCAGAGTTTGAAGGTATTTGGTTATTTAAGGGTCAACCTGTCTTTGATGCAACTTTAATGAATCACGATTTTTCCATGCCTATCGCGCCATGGAAAAAAGAAGATGGCTATGGTCATATTTTTTATACAGTTAAGTCATATCTAGCTAGCGAGAATTACCTTTCCATTACGTATGGAGAAGATTGTGGGATGTATATCCAATTTCCAGTTATTTTTACCACACAATAAAGGACGCATGTATTATCAAGTGCGCACATAACAAACGCATTAACACTCGCTGCGCTCGCTAGGGACAAAAACACGTAGGCTCCCTGTGCTTCGCTTGGTATTGTAGCCTACGTATTTTTGCCCGTTATGCGGGCGTTATACGTATCGAAGGATCGGTTTAGTAATATGAAATACTTTTCAATTTTTTTGATTCTACTTTCAATTGTTGGCTGTAAATCTACTCGAAATACAATCGAATACACTGACCCTGGTTTTTATCTTCAACCAGTCTTAAAAATGAAAGTAGTACCTACTTTTTCAAACCCTGTTATCTATGAGGTTACTAGGCACAAACCCTATCAGTTAATAACTACAACTTATGAGGGCGCTGGGGGTTATGACTGGAAAGGTATTAAATCAAAGAAAAGTATTGAATTAACAGAAGAACAGTACTCAAATTTAGTTAGTAAGTTAGAGAAAACACTGGTGTTTCCGAAAGATAAAACTCGGGGAATGGATGGAGATACTTGGATGCTAGAAAGCTCTTTGTATCAATACACTGCCGTAGCATATTGGGAGCCAGAATATCAAACAGATAAACGTGGGCTTGAAGATTTTGTAAGATTAAAAAGTTACCTTGAACAACTAAGCAGCGATAAATAGGTGTAAAATACGTATAACAAACAGTTTAAAAGCGGACAAAATTCAGTTGGCTGGTTTCGCTCCGCTTCACATTGTAGCCAACCAAATTTTGCCTTTTAACTGAGGCGTTATACGTTTCTAGAGTTCGGAGTAAATTAAGTGCCTGAAGAAGCAATTACGTTTGCGAAAAAGCTGCTGGAAAGCGATGAAGATTACTTAGATAACGTAATTAAGCTATGGCGTATTGGTAATGAAAAGTATGGCCAATGCTGGAACACTGAATTTCATATTTTTGGTGAAATTGAATCAGAAACAGATCATTTACCCTTAACTCATGTTAGGTCAAAGTGCTCAGAAGAGTTTCTGGCTAAAGCTGATAAAGAATTAAAAGAAACTATCGAGTATTATCGGGACAGTGTTACTAAAGCTTGTAACATCATTATCAGTGGTAAAAACGTATAACAAGCGCATTAATGAACGGACGTCTAAAGCTTGGCTGACGCTCGTTCCTCGCTGATTTTAGCCAAGCATTATCCGCCCATTATGCGGGCGTTAGGTTACTAATGAGTACAGATATAGAACCGATGTATATTGATTGCGGTAAGCATGGAAAGCGAGTGGCTGCTGTACTATGTGGTCATCTTGTCAAACCTGAGGGAGAGCCTCTCGGTTTCATTGAAAATTCAAGCGTTCCAAATGATCTTCAAGCTTGGTGTTATCAATGTGAGGCTGTTTTTGAGGAAGAGGACGGCATGACAGAA
>NZ_JBECOT010000105.1:0-6773 GCF_040104395.1 Pseudoalteromonas sp. BZA4 | reverse complement strand
ATATGTGCGAAGTTCATCGAGGCTCGAAACCAAAGTGTTTCAATTAAGAAGCCGGATATACGAACGCAAACCTATCCCTGTCAAAACTCATTGTTTATTCTTGCAATGTTGGAGGAGACCATATACAGGCTCTAGTAAATATTTCGCTCTATTCGCTTTAAATGTTGGTACGCAAATATTAGGCTATGATTAAAGCATCTAACTTTGAGGGATTGATTATGGAAATTAAAGGGTTTACTCGAATAATTAATGAGTTACCGTCATTAACCGATAATCAAATTCGTCTCATTAGAGACAGAGCGGATAGTATCATCCATAAAGACTCAACTGCAAAGTTGATTGATCAGTGCAAATCATCAGATGAAGTGGCATGTCCTTACTGTGGCTCTATCAAACTAAACAAGTGGGGGATGTCGGCAGGGTTGCAGCGATACCGATGCAAAGAACAACAATGCCGAAAAACTTTCAATGCTCTGACCAAAACACCATTAGCTCGTTTAAGAAAGCGTAGCCTGTGGAGTCAATACGTAGAATGCATAGCTGACAGTAAAACGATTCGCCAATCGGCAAGAGAGCTAGGAGTGGCAATTACGACAGTATTCAGATGGCGACATCGCTTTCTTGCCTCCCCAACCGTCAATAAGGTCTCTGAAGTCTCAGGGATTGTTGAAGCTGATGAAATGTTCTTTCTTGAAAGCTATAAAGGCAAACGAACTATCCATCATCGTGAACCAAGAAAGCGTGGAGGTATGGGAGATAAACGCAAGAAAGAAGATCAAATCGCTGTGCTTATCGTCAAAGAGCGAAGCGGTGGATTAACGGAAACAATGTTAGGGCGACCCAATAAAGAGAAGATTGGTAAGGCATTGAAACCTATCATTAACACCGACTCTATTCTGTGCTCGGATGGTGCGCATTCATATAGAAGCTTTGCTAAAGAAAACGGCTTAACTCACTACCGCACCATAGCGAGTAAGTCACAAAGAGTCATTGGTAAACAATTTCACATTCAAAACGTCAATAATTACATGATGCGCATAAGAGTCTGGATGCAAAGGTTTTATGGGGTAGGAACTGATTACTTGCCGAATTATTTAGGGTGGATGCGCTTAATGGAGAGCGTGAAGAATAGAGATTTATCTCTTGCTGACTTCATTAGTGATGCATTTAGCTTTCCCCATAATCAACAAAAATTTGAGGTAGTATCATGCTGAAGCATTCAACCAAGAGAATTCCAGTTCATCTCAAAGACAGGTTTTCAAAAGTAGAAAACCTTATTGCAACATACGCAAGAGATAACCTTGATGATGAATATCTAGAGTATTGTCTGTACTTGACAGCAGCATTAGCTCGTAAAAAAGAGACACCTTTTGTCAAAGGCAAAGAAAAGCTTTGGGCGTGCGGGATCATACACGCAATTGGGATGGTTAACTTCTTGTTTGATAAGGATACCGAGCCTTTTGTTACCGCCTCAGACTTATATTCGAGTTTTAGCGTGAGTAGTAGTTCTGGCAGTGCTAAGTCTAAGTTCATTAGAGACTTGTTCGATATGTTCCCATCAGACCCAAACTGGACAATCCCAAGTCGTCAGTACGACAACCCTCTTATTTGGTTGGCATCAGTAAATGGTCACATTGTAGATCTTAGGCAAATGCCTCTTGAGGTTCAAGAGCAAGCATTTGAACAGAACATAATCCCGTTTATTCCCCAGTAAATACCGTCAAGACTACTATAGCGTTGTTTCAAATCACAATGATCAACAGTTAACGAAAATAGAGCGAAATATTTACAATAAGAACTTATTTACTTAATGCGCTTAAATTGTTTATAATTACACTTAATAAGATATAGCGTTGTGTTTTTTTAGTGTTGTGTTTTTTACAATTATATTGTAGTAAGGATTGCTATGGAAAGTTGGTATTTAGTTACGTGTAAGCCTCGTCAAGAAGAGCGAGCATCTACCAACTTACTTAACCAAGGAATTGAGGTGTTCTACCCCAAACTAATCACCGAAAAACTGGTTAAAGGTCGACGTACCGTTAAACAGTCGGCTTTATTCCCTAACTACTTATTTGTTTGCCTTGAGTCACAAAACTGTAACTTTTCTGCGGTAAAAAATACGCGCGGAATTAGCGGCTTTGTATCTTATGGGGCAAATTATCAAATAGTACCTACAGCCCTAATAGAACAGCTTAAGAGTGAGCGTTTACAGACTAATGATTCTACTATACCTAAAATGGGTGATGTAGTTAGCGTAAATAACAGTTCGTTTAATAATATCAAAGCTATCTACAAAGAGTCTGACGGTGATATGCGTAGTATTTTGCTGATCAATCTACTTAATAAACAAGTAGAAATGAGCGTAGATAACAAAGACATAAAACAATACTAGCAAAATACACAGCTTCGGCTTTATGCGAAAATTTTATTAAGTATCAGTACGTAGGAACTGCAACCTAGGGGCGGAAGCGTGCCCGAAGAGCTATATAAGCAAATATTTTTGCTTTCAAGCTGAAGCGAGAGGAGCTCTGCGACGAACTGAAACGTGAAGCGTGCCCGAAGGGCTAGACAAGAAAAATGTATTTCGGTTGAATTTTACCTAGGGCCTATTGGGCACTTTTTATAAAAAGTACTAAATCAAGTAATTACAATGAGATAGTCTAAATTGACTGTCTCAATTTAGAAAAAAGTGTCTCAGTGGGTTGTAATAAAGCTGAGATATAAAATTGCTAAAATGCACTTCATAATGGCCAACCGGTCGCTCATAGTGTGAATGCTGGGATGTCTTACACCGTAAAATAGTGAAAGTTAACTCCCACCCCTCTATGAAGTTGACATATAAACGTAACTAAATTTGGTTACGCTAAAAGATGAATTTGATTTATTAAAGGATATAAAAGTGAAAGTATTAACGGTATTCGGTACTCGCCCTGAAGCTATTAAAATGGCTCCACTGGTTCATGCTCTTGCCGCAGATGAGCGCTTTGAATCAAAATGTTGTGTAACAGCGCAGCATCGTGAAATGTTAGACCAAGTACTAGAGCTTTTTAAAATCACGCCAGAGTACGACTTAAACTTAATGAAAGCAGGGCAAACACTGCCAGAAGTAACAAGCCGTATATTGCAAGAGCTAACACCCGTACTTAAAGAGTTCAAACCAGATGTAGTGTTAGTGCATGGTGATACCGCAACGACGTTTGCAGCGAGTTTAGCGGCATATTATGAGCAAATAGCAGTGGGCCACGTAGAAGCAGGTTTACGTACAGGTAATATTTACTCACCTTGGCCAGAGGAAGGTAACCGAAAATTAACGGGCGCTTTAACTAAGTTCCACTTTGCGCCAACGGATACCTCAAAAGCGAACCTTTTAAAAGAAAACTATGCAGATGAAAATATATTTGTAACCGGTAACACGGTTATTGATGCGTTATTACTGGTAAAGCAACAAATAGAAGATGACGCAGAGCTAAGCAACACATTAGCAGCGCAATTCCCGATGCTTGATGAAAGTAAAAAGCTTATTTTAGTAACCGGCCATCGCCGCGAAAGTTTTGGTGGTGGGTTTGAGCGTATTTGTGAAGCGCTCGCACAAACAGCCAAAGCTCACCCAGATACACAAATACTTTACCCGGTGCATTTAAACCCAAATGTTCAAGAGCCGGTAAAGCGTATTTTAAAAGATGTAGATAACGTACATTTAATCGAGCCACAGCAATACTTGCCATTTGTGTATTTAATGAATCGCTCACACATTATTTTAACTGACTCAGGCGGCATACAAGAAGAAGCGCCAAGCTTAGGTAAGCCGGTACTGGTAATGCGTGATACAACAGAACGTCCAGAAGCAGTAGAGGCTGGTACAGTTAAATTAGTTGGCACTGACGTAGCAAAAATCACTTCTTCACTAAATGAGTTGTTAACAGATGACGTGGCTTATAAAGTAATGAGCCGTGCCCATAACCCGTATGGTGACGGCCAAGCATGCCAACGTATTTGCGATGTTTTAGCAAAATAATAAGCGTAGGCGCGGGTTTACCTTGCACTACCTAGAATAAATAAAGAAGCTTTGAATATTATTGAAGCTTGTAAGTGAATTTTTTGCGAAGCTCGAAGCTCGAAGCTCGAAGCTCGAAGCTCAAGTAGATTTAAAAGGATTATCATGTCATTTAATACGATTTCAGTTGTTGGTTTAGGTTATATTGGCTTACCAACTGCAGCCATGTTCGCATCACGAAAAATAAAAGTAATCGGGGTTGATGTAAATCAACATGCAGTTGACACAATTAATCGTGGTGAAATACATATCGTAGAGCCTGATTTAGATATGATTGTTCATGCTGCAGTTACTGAAGGGAATTTAAAAGCTACAACCACACCTGAACCTGCCGATGCATTTTTAATAGCCGTACCAACACCGTTTAAAAATAATGATTCTGAAATACCTGAGCCTGATTTAAGTTATATCAAAAAAGCCAGTGAAGCTATTGCGCCAGTACTTAAAAAAGGTGACTTAGTAATACTAGAATCAACATCCCCTGTTGGCGCTACTGAGCAAATGGCTGTGTGGTTAGCCGCTGCACGACCAGACTTAACATTTCCGGGTCCTGAAAGTAGTTATACAGATACAAACATAGATGTAAATGTAGCGCATTGCCCTGAACGTGTATTACCAGGCCATGTTGTTCGTGAGTTAGTCGAAAACGATCGTGTAATAGGTGGTATTACCGCTAAATGTTCTGCACGGTCTGTTGAGCTTTATAAAACGTTTGTGCAAGGTGAGTGTGTAATAACAAATGCGCGTACGGCAGAAATGGCTAAGTTAACTGAAAATAGTTGTCGTGACGTTCAAATTGCATTTGCAAATGAGCTTTCAATAATTTGTGATAAATTAGATATAGATGTTTGGGAACTTATCTCTCTAGCTAACCGTCATCCTCGTATTAATATTTTACAACCTGGTCCGGGAGTTGGTGGGCACTGTATCGCAGTAGATCCTTGGTTTATTGTTAGTAAAACCCCTGAACAGGCACAAATAATTCATACAGCACGTAAAGTAAATGACGCTAAGCCACAATGGGTAATTAATAAAGTTAAGTTAGCAATTGCTGACTTTTTGCAAGCTAACCCAACTAAGACAGTACAAGATGTAACCGTTGCTTGTTATGGCTTGGCTTTTAAACCAGATATCGATGATTTACGTGAAAGCCCTGCTTTAAATATCACAAAAAAAATTGCAGCATTGCATTTGGGTTCTGTCATAGCAATTGAGCCGAACATACAAAAATCAACTATAGAATGTATAAAATGTGTCACTGTCGCTGAAGCAAAAGAAAGTGCTGATATCCATATTATTTTGGTTAAACATGAAAAATTCAAAAAAATTCAAAAAACTGAGTTTACTTTAGATTTAGTTGGTTTGCTGCTTTGAGCTTTAGTTTTAAAAAGGTCGGTTCTGTCATTTTCTTTCGCTGCATAGGAGCAGGCTGCTCCTTTCTGTTAACTCTAATCTTAATGAAAGAATTAACAGTGACAGACTATGCCAACTTTAGTTTTTTATTTTCAATTTTTACCGCTGCAATGCTACTTCCAAGTCTCGGAATAAATAATGCGTATGTAGTAAATAATTTTACTATATCTAGCCATGATTTCGATACTTCCAAAGTGATAGTCGGGTTATCATTATTGCTATTATTACTAATAGCTTCTTTTTTCGTAGAAGATAAATTATATATATATGCAATATTATCAGGTATTTTAGGAGCGGGCTTTGATCATGTTTTGAGTAAATACCAAGCGAAAGAGAGTTTTAAAATCTACAACTTACTACTTCCCATTAGAAGCGTTCTTTTGCTTTTTATAATGCTATACGTTTTATTTTATTACAAAAGCCATTTCATTGAATATTTTTTTAAAGCTGTAAGCATTGTACTTTCAGTCATTGTTTTTATATATCTAACAAAGGTAAAAATATTATTTAATCATAGAGTTTTTCACTCTCTCTTATCGCTGTTCACTGCATCAAAAGGCTTTATTGTTTTTGAATTTTCGGTTTTAATTTTGATGAGGTTAGAAGTTTGGTTATTAACTTTTTTTGTTACATTAGGCTTTTTACAAGCTGAAAGTATTGCTTACTATTGGGCGTCATTTAGTTTTGTTTTTTTATTGCCTATTATTAGCTCTAGCCTAACAACAGTTTTGTTACCAACATTGAAGAAACAAAGTGGCTTAGATGGCGCGAAAAAGAAATTAATTATTATCTTTATGATGATGGTATTTGGCTATATCTCCTTGGCGTGTTTTGCTGTGGATTTTTTATATGGGGATAAATATCAGCAAACACTTATTATATTACCTTTCATGGGAGTCGGTGTTTTTTTCTCATTTATGGCAAATCTTGAAAGGCTAAGTTTAGTAAGTTTCGGTAAGGAAGCAAAAGGGAATAAGATCTGTTATTGCCAACTGTTAGCCTCTGTTTTGCTAAACTCCCTATTAATACCATTTATAGGGCTCTACGGCGCAGTGGTTTCTTTTGTATTAGTTAGGTTCATTTCACTATTAGGTTTTCATTTTACTTTGAAAAGAGAGCTTAATAATATTATGTAGCTTAAAAGTTTCTGCATATAAAAGTTTCATTTCACCATATTCTAGGCGTTGTTTCCTAAAAGTTTGAACTATCTTGCCAGCCTGTGATCAGATCATCTATATCCTACTAGCCCGTGCAACAACAATGAGCAAAATCACAAACTGGTCTCACTATAATCAAGCCCTCGTTA
>NZ_JBECOT010000104.1:0-6867 GCF_040104395.1 Pseudoalteromonas sp. BZA4 | reverse complement strand
CCTCAAATGCTTAAACAAAACATTTAAAGAACACGGTTAAAGATAACCGTCAATTTCCCTTGGTAATTAGCGATTACGACAGAATCGCGTGGTAATTAAAGTACGACAAAATCGCTTGGTGTTAACATCATTATGTGAATAAGTCTTAACTTGATCTGCCAGATTTGATTTATAGAGTTGAATTAAAACTGACAGTGAATAGCCAATAAAGGCCTCTGGCAAACTCATTTTGACTGGCAACTAACAAAACTAAACGGACGCTGACAGCTACTTCTAAGTAGCTAGTATTCACCTTCAACTCTAATTTAAATAGCTAAGCTGATTCCAGTTCATAACACTGCTGTTTAAGCCAACGACCTAATTTCATAATATCAGGTTGCCTAGCTCGTGTTTCCTTATAGACAAAATAGAAGTTATCTCCGGTATTAAGCTCGTGCATAGGTATGCGCACAAGACTTTGCTGGCGATCCTGATCATCCATCATGTAATTATTAATGAGGGTAATTCCCAAATTATATCGAGCCGCTTCAGCGGCAAGTAAGACATGACTAAATTGATTAATTTTGACGTCTTTGGGTAATTCAAATTTACCACTCATACACCAACGTAACCAGTCGTCACCGAGACTTTCATTTGTATCTGAGTATTGTACTGATAATAACGGGTGTTGCCATAATGAATCAGGTAGAGGCTTATTTCTTAACTGCTGCCAAAGCTTTTTTCCACACACGGGATAAAGTTTTTCAGTAAACATGAATTGATTGACAAAGTTACGTTCCGGTGGATTCACTGAAATAAAACAATCCGCAAATTGGTCATTATAATCCGGTTGATCCCCGACCATATTTAAAGTTATTTCTATTTCTGGGTGCTGATTTCTAAAATCTTCTAACTTCGGTATCAACCAGTTCACCGCCACAGAGCTATATAAAGCCAAACGAAGATTGCCTGATTTCCCGTGACGTATCATTTGACTGGCATTTGATAGATTTCCTAATGAGTTAGTCACTTCTTCAAAGTAACGTTCCCCGACCTTAGTCAAGGAAAAAGAACGCCCCTGTCGGTTAAACAGAGTTCCACCCAAATAGTCTTCGAGTAATCGAACTTGGTGACTAACCGCACTTTGAGTCACATTGAGGTGCTCAGCAGCTTTGGAAAAGCTATTAAGTCGCGCAACAGCTTCAAAGCATTGCAGGGCACGTAAAGGAGGCAACTTCATTATAAATTTAGCTCATACTAAAAAAATTTTAAACATTATACATCATATAAGGTATGGAATACGCTAATCATATAACCGTTTTACAAACGTAACTCTATTAATTCAGTTCCATTGACATTTTCTAGAATGTAGCAGGAGTAATGAAATGCCCAAAATAACTGTCGGACTCGCGATGACATTACTTATCATCGGAAATATAATTGGTGTTTTTTCTGACGCTTTGATAAAAACTCTGCCAGCAGATACTGCCATATACCAATTTGTATTATTTCGTCAATTGACCGCAGTGCTGATTCTACTTCCATTTTGTCTACTCAGTAATAAACAAAGCCTCTTCGCTGGCCTCAAATGGCACTTTATACGTGGCCACATTTGGTTATTAGGGACAATATTTATGGTATTCGCTCTGGGCGCTCTGCCGTTAGCTACCGTAAATGCTATTTTCTATACAGCGCCTTTGCTTATGCTGCCGTTAGCCATGATATTGTTTCAGGAAAAGCTGACTAGCCACTCAATTGCTGCTGCTGTTTTGGGCTTTATCGGCGTACTTATCGTGGTCAAACCAACACAAATTAATTGGGCAGCGATTGCCGCTCTTGTCGTCGCATTGACTATGGCTGTAAATAATTTATTGGTTCGTAAATTACCTCAGCATCATAATGTGTTCCAAACTTTAATGCTCACCAACCTAGTAGGTATCCCAGCCGCACTTGGGTTGGCGTTATGGGAAGGCAAACCTTGGGACTGGACTCCAATGTTAACGGCAACAGGCTCCAACACTTTTATCCTAATTTATGCTGGTATATGTGTATTGGTATATAGAGCAATCGAAGCCAGTAAAATTTCCAGTGCCGAATACACTGGTTTATTAGGTGCTGTAGTTGTAGGGGTGCTGTGGTTCGATGAAATACCGGACCTGAGCTTGGCTATAGGATCTTCTTTAATTATTATTCCGCTGATTTGGTTAGCCAAGATAGAAGCAAAGATAAAGCAAACAAGTAAAATAATATAAATGGTAAAGTTAATCTAACTTTCCAACGTGACCGCGTTTGGGAACGAGCGTTTAACTGCACTCCCATGTGGGATAAATAATAACTAGTTAATTTTTGGAATATTATGACTGAAAATAATTTGATATTTTGTGACTATAGTAACTCTTATTTAGAAGACTGTCTTTGGGCTGGATATCGATCCTAAAATAAACCGTGCTCATATCACTTAGATTGTGACTTCTCCACGGGTGCAGGCTAATGGCATCGGAACGGCAATGATGTCTTACGCTAAGAAAATGGCAAAGGACAGTGACATGAAAGTTATAGATATCGCCGCCAGTCATCTTTCAGCTCCTTTCTTCGAAAAATTTGGGGCAAAGACAATTATAGAAATCTGTGTGATTCATAGAGATCGTTTCAATTTTGCGATCTCTAAATCCCTTCTGTAATTGGATAATTGAACACGTTCATTATGCGCTTGATAAAACCCCTCAATTTCATCTGAAAATGGCGTTTGTTCACTAACTTCAAAATACCTTTCTATCGGCGTTTTTCCATTGTGAGCACTATGTGGTCTCTCCCAATTGTAATAGTGCTGCCACTCAGAAAGTTGCTCGTGAATATCTTCAGATTCCAAATCAACAGTTGCATAAAACTCAGCTTTATCTGTTTTTTGAGAGCGTTCAACTTTGCCATTAAGGTGCGGTGAAGCTGGCTTATTTGGTCGGAATTTTATCTTGTATCTCATTAATAACTTTTGCACTTTTTCAGCAAAAAATTCTGTACCTCGGTCTGTCTGAAATCGCTGTATAGGGAATAGCATTTCTTCAATTACAGACTCTACAAAGTCAATGGTATTAGTGGCACTACGTCGCTTATAAAGCCTTAACACTCGATAGCGTGTACAGTCATCAATAGCTGTGTACTGGTATAAATTAGGGGCTATTTTACAGGTGTCCATTTGAACTCTTTCGACAGGAATAGGCTTAGAGTATCTTTTGAAGTCAGGCTTTCTACGATAAATAACTATAGGGTCAACTTGGTGCTTTTTAAGCACTTTATGAATAGTAGCTAGCCCTAACTTAATTTGCTCATTTCTAAGCAACTCACTTTGGATTCTTCGAGCGCCTAAGTTTCTAGATTTTCTTAAGACTAAAATCTTAGCTTCCAATTCTGGAGACATTTTTTGATTTGGTGAACTGTGGGGTCTTTTACTCAAACTTTTAAGGCCATCAAGACCTTGCTCTTGATACCTAGACCACCACTTTCGTAATGTTGGCCTAGATATTCCACAACGCAGACAAACTAAACCTGCGTTGTTTGTTTCTTGATAAAGCTTTATCCACTTAAGTCTTTGTTGAATTTCATCGTTCATAACATCCAAGTATAGAAAGGATGTCTATGAATCACACACACTACTACATATAAGCCAAATTGATTTTTTTGCATTTATCATTAATTTAATGATGGCACCTTGCTATCAAATTTACCGTAAGGTAATTAATTTTGATAAAGCATAAAAGCTACTCAGATCCTTGTATTTGTGTAGAACAAGTACCGACGTCTCGTTGTTACTTTGGGTTTAACCCTAGATTTAGCATAAGCGAGTTCAGCTTGCTTGTGTTCAACAAACTTAAATCAACCCATAGGGGATTATTATCCTCTGGGTAATTGTCTCCGCTTAATGTTTCTTTGGAGGAGACAATGACTATTTCTAACTTAAAACTAAATGAAGAAACTGGTAAATATATAATCACGTCAGAGCTTAGCTCTGATGAAATTATTGAAACAGCCAAGAAGCTTCTAAACAATAGGCTGAGACGAGGTGCTATTTTTAAGAGCCCTACCCAAGTCACAGATTATCTAGAGGTCCATTTAAAGGGATTGGAGCATGAGGTCTTTTACATGCTTTATCTTGATAACCAAAATAGACTTATAGACAAAGAAATACTGTTTACCGGAACGATAAATGCTGCAAGTGTTTATCCTCGGGAGATTGTAAAAAGTGTACTAAAAAAGAATGCATCTTCTGTCATTTTAGCGCACAACCACCCATCAGGTATTGCCGAACCATCGCAAGCAGACAAGCTAATAACCACTAAGATCCAACATGCACTCAATCATATTGATGTACAAGTGTTAGATCACATCATTATTGGCGAAAATATTGTCTCTTTTGCTGAGCGCGGTCTTATCTAACTCAAATTAAAACCATTCCTTGTGGGGATACTTCCCATAAGGGGCGTATCCCCTTTTTTGTACTCTTTGGAGGAGATACGTATGAATAATTCAATTAAAAAGGCAATTATGCCAATCCCATCGTCAATACCTAACACTGAAGTGAGAGAGGTACATATTGGCGGTAAAACGATTCTTTCATTACGTGCTAAGTGGGGACCTTTATTTGAAGGTCAACAACGAGCTCAAGCTCAAGGCTAAACGTATGAGTTAGCCTTAGGGCTAACTCTTCTTTTTATTCGAGGCGACCACCTAAAGCGCCTTGTATTCAGGACGCTTTAGGGTCGTCTTGAGGAATAGGAGAGTTGTAATGATTGAATCAAAAATAGATAAAGTACTTGCTTTAGTTAAGTCAAATGGCGGGTGGTCTTCTGTCTACTCAGCCTACCCAGGACTTAATGAAGCAGTTTCAAAATCAAATAACCACGGTGGTTCACCACAAGTACCATGCCCAAAAACTGGAAACGGAAGAACTAAGTTTCGCCTTTTCCGAGATTGGGTTGATACCGGTGGTGCATACCATAACGATGTAGGTGCTTTACCCGGTGGAATAGATGTAATTGCGTTTATGGAGAGTTGCTCAAAAAGCCACGCTTTAAACAAAATAATCGATATCTGTGGTGGTGACTTATCAAGCATCTCGCGCGAATACGTTAAAAATGTGAAAGCTTCACAGCCAAAAGGTATTAACGATGATGAAAAAGCAAAACGAGTTGCAAAACTTGAGAAGCTATTTCAACACGCTATTCCTGCAGCTCATGATCAATCTGGTCGGATACAAGCTTACTTGAACAGCCGTGGACTTAAAACTGATGCGAAAACTTTACCGTATACACTTGGGTATGCTGATGAGCTTTGGTGGGGAGATGGTCAGTCTAAACCTAAGAAACTTCATGGTTTACTAGGTTCAATGACTGATCCAGATGGTAATCGGATCACGATTCATCGAATTTTCCTTAACAAGCAAGGCTTAAAAGCAGATGTACCTAATGCGAAGATGTTAATGCCTCCGCCCAGCTATATTGGTGGATGTTCAATTAAAATTGACTCACCAGTAACTGAAGGTGATAACACCTTTATTGGCGTATGTGAGGGAATTGAAACTGCATTAGCTGTTCGTGAGGCTACAGGTTGTCCTATGTGGTCATGCTATTCGGACACATTACTAAAAATGGTAAAAATTCCAGATAGTGTGACTTCAGTATTAATTTTTGCTGATAAGGATGCATCTGGAGCAGGTCAAGAAAAAGCAGAAGCATTAGCTGCGAGGCTACGTAGAGAAGGAAAGTTTGTTGATATTTATATGCCACCTTTAGATATACCTAATGGCAGCAAAAGTATGGACTGGCTGGACACCTACAACTTAGCAGGCCCTAGTGCTTTTTCATTTCGCTTACCTGTTGACATCTCTGTTAATACTGGAGGTGTCAAATGATTAGCGTTTCTGGTCAAGTTTACAATGACACAAATGGAACACTATTACAGACTTTAGAGCTGAATAGTGTTGCCCCTACATCTAACTGTAAATCAGGTTTTTGTGGGGCGTGTCGCATCAAATTACTAAAGGGCAATGTCGAATATATCGATGAACCAATTGGCTTTACAAATGAAGGTGAGATATTACCTTGCGTTTGTAAGCCAAAAGGTGACATTGAGGTTGAAGTAACCTTTTAGATTTTTACAACCAACCCATGCGGGGAGCCCCCCGCTTGGGAAGCTCCCCCTTTCTTTGGAGGAGCAATGAGTAAACATCATATTGAAATGGCAAAAGCTGGTGGTTCTCAGCTACGTCATTTCGCAGCATACCGCAATGGATACTATCCAGATATGGTTATCAGACACTTCATAGCAAAAACTACTCACTTTTTATTAATTGAAAAATATAGAAAGACTGTAGATTTGCTTGTGATACACAATGTGACAATCGCAAATGCCTGTGAAACGGCAGAATTGCTATTTGAAGCATAAACAACCCTTGGGGGATTACTCCCTCAAGGGTGTGAACCCTCAAATTTACTTTGAGGAGATTCAAATGAATTGCTTATGAAAAACAAAATGCTAAATAAGATCATGGTTGAACTAATCTTATTAGCAACAATTGTTGGCTATATTCCAGAGCTCTCTGTTAGTGGTTTTGCGGATATGTTTGGCCGTGTGGTTTCGACAACAAAACATGCTACGAAATTCAAATTCAAGGACTTATAAAGCTAGTCATTGCTTTTGTTTGTATGTTGGCATCTGTTGTGATAGGTTTCTATATAACTTTCCTAAATGGTTCCGAGGAGGACGATTGTTCTGGTCAACTCCAGCCGGACACTTTTCTTAAAGAATTTTCATACTCTACTGGTGACTGATCGTTATTAGCTGAGTGCAGCCTTTCCAGATTGTAATATTTCATATATTCAGTAACATCACTTT
>NZ_JBECOT010000103.1:0-7160 GCF_040104395.1 Pseudoalteromonas sp. BZA4 | reverse complement strand
ATGGCGCTTTTTAAACAAGATACATCTAAGTCAGCTAGTATGGCGAGGAAAAAGAAAATGGCAGGGCTAGACGATGATTACCGCTCAACCCTGTTAGAGTCTGGGATTAAAATGCGCTAGCCGTGGAATTAAAAGCGATTTAGGCAAGGCATTGATTGCAAGTAATAGTGGTTCTATTGTTAAAATCAATATAAGTATCAAGTTTCCAGCTTAACGACACTGCCATAAATACGGCCGTGTCGTTATAAGCTTAAGGATTGCGATTAATCGCAAAGAGCTTTAGCTAAACCAACCGGTTCGATTTCAACGCATACTTGATCATCGTTCCAGTTTAAACCAACAAGCGCATCATCTTCGTTAAGGTCTTCAACCCACTCATCAAGAAATTCGTCTAGGCCAATTTCAACAGGGGTATAGTCTTGCCACTCATCTTTACATTGTGCTTTTGCAGCGTCTTCAGTACCCCAAAGTAATAGCACATCTGTGTCGCTAAATTGGTTTGATTCACAGACAACAAAACCACCATCTTCGGCACCCAGTGCCCACATAGATTCGTTCAAACGAACTTTTTCTACAAAGCTAACTAATTCTGATTCAATTTCGATATCGCTCATTTGCGTAACCCTTATCTTTATATTCGTGGATCTGTTTGTTGTACCGCCGCTTTATCGGCGAATTTATGATAAAAATCAACTAAGTTTTCTAGTTGGCTAAAATCAGTTAATTCGCGGAAGCGGATCCAATCTAGTAAGCAGTATAAACTGATGTTGAGGTATTCACAGCTTTTAAATACTGGCTCCGATAAATGAGTATTTAAATAGGCTAATGTTTCAACAATTCGTTCATTCTGTAAATTAAAAAATAGTTTGTCGCTGTTGGTATCAAACCCTGAACGCTGACAAAGTAAAATTTCTACCAGTGAATCATTGCAGGCATTGATAATGGTTAAGTAGTTCTCTTGCTGCCAGCTAAGTAACGGCTGATCAGCTTTCTCTAGTAGATAGCGAATAATTGAGTTGGAATCACATAAGGTAAAATCATGGTCGATTAATACAGGAATTTTTCTGGCAGGGTTATGAGCTATCATGGTTTGTCTGTCTTGCTCAGAGAAAATATCCAAATTAATAAAATCAATAGGTAGGTTATTAAGTGTCGCCCAAATCCGAATACGGCGCACAAAAGGTGAGGTAGTAGAGCCTAGTAATTGCATGATGGTAAAAAGCCGCTGTGAAGCGGCTTTTTGAAATCAATTTGTCAATTAGTCAGTACGGCTTGTTACTTCTAGAAGATGATAACCAAACTGGGTTTGCACTGGGCCTTGAACTTGGTTAATTGGTGCAGAGAACACGACTTTGTCGAACTCTGGAACCATCATGCCAGGGCCAAACTCACCTAATGCACCACCATCTTGGCCAGATGGGCAATTAGAATGAGCACGAGCAAGCTCTGCAAAGTCAGCTCCTTGCTCAATTTGCTGTTTTAAATCTAAACAGTGAGCTTCACTGTCTACGAGAATGTGTCTTGCACTGGCTACTGCCATAACATCTCCTAATGTGTGTTTTAGTATTAAATTACTAGTTTAGTTCAATATTTACCGAACGAAAAATTAAATTTATTTTGCAGTTAGCTCAGCTTCAATTGCATCGCGTAAAGTTTGCGATTGTGGCTTAGTTTTACTATTAAAGCGCTGCACTGTCTTACGATCTGCAGACACTAAATATTTGTAAAAGTTCCAGTTAGGTGAGCTAGTTGCTTCGTTTAGGTGTTTGAATATCGGGTTTGCATCGCTACCGCGAACGGCACTGGTAGCCAGCATATTAAAGGTTACGCCATAATTGATGAAACATACTTTTGCAGTGTCTTTTTCATCGTCTTCTTCTTGGAAAAAGTCATCTGATGGAAACCCTAGTACCACTAAGCCTTGGTCTTTATATTCTTTATGAATGGCTTCTAAGCCTTCAAACTGGCCGGTAAAACCACAATTACTAGCGGTATTTACAATGAGCAGTGGTTTGTCTTTGAATTCGCAGAAGTTAATTGACTCTTTTGAGCGTAACTTTCTCATTGTAACATTGGTAAAGTCATCACATTGGCTGCTTGCTTTAGCAGTTGGCGTAGCCTCAGTAGTTTGTGCTGCAAGGTTGGTTGTTATTAGACCTGCTGCAAGTAACAAAGCATATTTATACATAGTTATTTCCCGCTAGTTATTTGTGATGAATATACGCTAATATGCAGCAAAGTGATCATTTAATTTCAGCTATTTATGACGATTCGCAAAGCAATACAAAACGATTTAACTGACATAGTCGCTATTTATAACGAGACCATCCCTGGGCGTATGGTAACCGCAGATACTGAAGAGGTGTCGGTTGCAGACAAACAAGCTTGGTTTGATAGTCATACAGAGAAAAGACCTATCTTTGTTTTTGAGCAACAAGGTAAAGTGCTTGCTTGGCTGAGTTATAAGTCGTTTTATGGCCGACCTGCCTATGATGGTACCGTTGAAATTAGCATTTACATCACCCAGCAAGCTCAAGGGAAGGGGCTAGGTAAACAATTGCTTACATTTTCAGAACAGCATGCAAAAACACTTAATATCAAGGTGTTATTAGCTTTTATCTTTAGTCATAACCTACCAAGTATAAAACTGTTTAATCGCTTTGATTACAAGGTCTGGGGAGAGCTTCCTGAGATTGCGATCATGGATGATAAAGCCTATAGCCTTACCATTTTAGGAAAGCGTTTAGACAGTTAATTAGCTAAAAAGCTAATAAAAAAATGCGGTACAAATTGTGACCCATTGCGATTTTAGACTACGCTAAAATAAGTATTTATCATTAAGCGAGTCTAGTCTACTGTGCGAAGAATATTGATTGTTGATAGCAATAGTGTTTTAGCAATGCGGGTCAAGGTGCTACTAGAGCTGATTGGCTGTCGAGTTGAGCTATTACATTTTGCAATGGTTGATGATGCTGTTTTAGAGCAAGACTTTGATCTTGTTGCAGCTTCTCATGGTGTACCAACCACTGTTATTAAAACGCTAATGGGAGTGTTCGCACAAGAGCACTTCTTGCTGCTAGCGCCTAAAGCGCAGCGTAGTGATTTACTAGAGCATTTTAGTGAAGTAAATCGCCTATTACCTAATGCTGTGGTGATTTACCCCTTCTTTGCTAATAAAGAAATTAGCTCTTTATTAGAAGGGGTACTTGAGCTCGACAGCGATAATATTCTTCAACTTCCTACCGTGTTACTCGTTGATCACTGCGCAGAACGTTTGGCGCAAATAGCCCTAAACCTAAAAGGGGCACATATTAAAACCTTCACAGCTGATAATACTGCATCTGCTATGGATGTTATTAAAGAGCAGAACATTGATTTACTCATAAGTGATTTTACTTTTACTGATGGCACAGGGCTTGAGCTCTTTAATAAGCTCAAAACATGTCAGCCTAATAGTCGTTGTTTACTTTATACCTCTAAGCCTGATCAAGTCTCGATGGTAGCAGCTATTCGTCAAGGGGTAGAAGATGTGCTCATCAAGCCGGTTGATGATAATAGCCTGCTGCAATCAGTACATAAACTTTGGCAAACAGAACTATTAAGGCGACACAACACTGAGTTAGTAGAGCGTTTGCAAAATACAGTTGATGCACTCATCGAAAAAGACAGTTTACTTCGAGTTATTTTTAAACACACACCCGATGCCATCATTCTATTTGAACGTGGTGGTAAGGTTATAGAAACTAACGACGCCTGCGAGCAGCTTTTCGAAAAACCGCTGAAAGAGTTTGAGAATTGCTCTGTTTTTGAATTTTTTGATGTTGCTTCAACTGAGCGCATCAAAGATAAGATTGCGACTTTAAGTAAAAACCGACAATTTAGTTGTGACTTACGACTACTCAAGAAAAATGGCAGTGAGGTGCCTTTAGTTGGCTCGTTTAACGAAATCGACCACCACGGCGAAATTGCGCTAGCGGTGATCTTTAAGAACGTTACGCATCTTAAAGAGAAAGAGGATTTACTCGTTGAAGCTAAAGATTTGCTTGAAGAAGAGGTCAAAGCCCGTACTGCTCAGTTAGAGCATGCTAAAAATGTGGCAGAAGCGGCAAATCATAGTAAATCTGAGTTTTTAGCGAACATGTCTCATGAACTTAGAACACCTATGCATTCTATTTTAAGCTTTGCTCGCTTTGGGCTTGATAAGGTTGCTAATGACGATTTAAGTAAAGACAAGTTAAACAAGTATCTATCTAGAATTGAGCAAAGTGGTGAGCGATTATTATCGCTGCTAAATAACTTACTCGATCTATCAAAACTCGATGTCGGGAAATTCCCGTTCAATCCGCAAAAGCATAACTTAAGCAATATTATAAAAACCAGCATTGATGATGTGTCGGGCACAGCCCTTGAAAAAAGTATTGCTATTCGGCCTATAGGTTTTGAACAAGGCATTGTGCTTGAATGCGACGAAGAACAAATTAATCAAATTATGCGTAACTTGATCGGTAATGCATTGAAGTTTAGTGAGCCGAATAGCGAAATTGATATTAGTTTAGCGGTGAATGAGCAGATGGCCGAAATCGCTGTTATTGACCGCGGAATAGGGATCCCTGAACAAGAGCTTGAAAAGATTTTTGCTAAGTTTGAGCAAAGCAGTAAAACCAACAGTGGTGCGGGAGGCACTGGGCTTGGATTAGCTATTTGTCGGGAATTTGTAGCCTTACATCAAGGCACTATTTCGGCAAGTAACAATGAGTACGGGGGCGCCACTATTTTGGTACGGCTGCCCTTAGAAATAGACTTGCCGCAACACTTGGCAAATGAACAACAGTCTATATCGATGAATTAATAAAGCGGAAGAGATAATCATGGCCTTGAAACGTATTTTAGCGGTTGATGATGAACCATTTAATTTAGAAATTATTGAAGAGATCCTTGAGGATCTCGATTTTGAGCTGAAAATGGTGAATAGCGGCCCAGAATGCTTAGAAGTCGTTGAAGAGTTCGACCCTCAAGTGATTTTACTCGATGTGAGCATGCCACAAATGAGTGGTTACGATGTCTGTCGTAAGCTCAAAGAAAACCCCAATACGCAAAAAATTATTGTGATGTTTGTCTCAGCCAGAGGCACCGTTGAGGAGCGCATGGAAGGTTATTCTGTTGGTGCAGAAGACTACATTGTTAAACCATTTAGCCATAATGAGCTTAAGCTTAAGCTACAACATTTAAATCAAGTACTAATCGAAAAAGAGTCGCTAGAGCAGCAAGTGGAAGATGCTACGTCAACGGCATTTAATGCGATGGCAAACAGCAGTGAAATGGGACAAATTGTTAATTATATTGAGCATATTGGTTCAATAGATAACGAACATGAACTCGGCAAAGCCTTTTTAAACTGTTTAGGTGCGTTTGATTTACAAAGTAATGTGGAGTTTAGATTAGATAACGAAGTATTACATTTCTCTGTGTCGGGTGTGTGCTCGCCGATTGTGATCGAGCTGTTTGAAATGCTGAAAAGCAAAGGTCGATTGCACGAGTTCTCAAATCGGATTTTAGTAAACTATGAAATGATTAGTTTGCTTATCTTAAATATGCCTGGGCAAGACCCCGATAAGCATGGTCGAATTCGAGATCATATTTGCTTTTTAGTCAGTGTTACAGAGCAGCAGCTTAAAGCGATTCTCACGAAGAAAGAGCTTCTTCAGCAACAGCAACAGTTAAATGATGCTGTAGGTAAGGTGCACAGCAAATTTACAGGTTTGATTGAGCTTTTAAATGAAAACCGTATCAATAACGAAGCTGTATTTAAGCGGCTTCAAGAAGACTTAGAAAGTCGCATACCGACCATGGGCTTAGATGAAGACCAAGAGGTGTTTATCTATCAAAAGGTCGACGAAACCATTCAGAACTCAGTGGCACGTGAAGAGTCAGTTCAGGGAGTAAAAGCGGCATTCAAAGAGATTGAAAATGATTTATCGCAATTATTAAAGCAATAGCACTACTTATTTCGAGGTTGCTCAGTTAAAAGATTAAACACTGAACAGATCATTTCTACAGGTGGTTTCTCAAAAGCGGGCTCTGAAAGTTAATCAATAACACAACGTTGATTTTTACCTGTAAGAGCTCGAAGTACTTGTTTTTTTATTGCTATTTTTCAAATTTAATTTTATTCAATTTCTATTGTTATT
This sequence comes from Pseudoalteromonas sp. BZA4, assembly GCF_040104395.1. Lineage (NCBI taxonomy): Bacteria > Pseudomonadati > Pseudomonadota > Gammaproteobacteria > Alteromonadales > Pseudoalteromonadaceae > Pseudoalteromonas > Pseudoalteromonas sp. BZA4. Next base: position 972 of record NZ_JBECOT010000103.1, on the reverse strand, counting down.
TTTTCTTATTTACATTAGTTTAACCATAAAAGGACTTGCACTTATATGGAATATACAGAATGGATGCTTACTGCAAAAAATTAACTTATCTACTTTTTCTCTTTATTTTTTTTTACCTAAGGCTGCAACGGCGATAGTTGATGGACCAGTAGATATGTTTCCAGCTCCTCAAACACCTTCAAATTTTAGTTATTCAATTGAAAATCAAGGGATCAATGTTTATTGGACTTGGGGCAGTAATAGCGGTGAACCTTTACCCTATTATAGCAGTGCTAAAACCCAAATAAATCAGACTAATAACCTCACCTACCCAGAGCCTCTCCCCTGTTCGGATTGTAATAATGATAGAATGACTCATTTTGAAATAGAGGTATCTGAAAATGATGGGCCATTTCGTCAAATTCACACTACATTAAGCAGTGTTTATCGCACTTATTATTTTTTATTTACAGGGGCTCAAACTTACCGTTTTCGTATAAAAGCTGTAAGTGTGTATACTCTAACTACGCCTTATACTTATAAAAACAGTGACTATTTAACAGGGCCACTTATAAGTATTTCGTCACAAAACAAGCTGAATAAACCAACTATATCACCGAGTTCACAAGCTGTGACGGTTAGTACACCCATCAGTATTAGCTCATCGCAAACGGCTTCGATTATTTATAAGCAGGTTAATAAAGGGAGTGCGTGTGGCACAACTGGTTTTAATGCTTTTACGGGGTCGTTTACTTTATCTTCAAGCAAACGTGTGTGCGCTAAAGCGACTAAACCAGGTTGGCTGGCAAGTGATATTGCTTATAAAGATTATAGCGTTGCAAGTAGCTCTCAAGGTTATGCTTCTGTAGGCCTTGTTGATCAAATGCAGCTCTCTAATAAACTCACTTAACTTACTGATATTTAGGCAGACCAAGGGTGTTGATCTTATTTAGCGCCTTCACTTTGATCATCGCTTCAACCAGTTGGCGATTG